>JBFJZP010000870.1:0-1526 GCA_041622095.1 Burkholderiaceae bacterium
ACGACATGTCTCGCCGGCACACGCTATCGTGCCGTGGCCAGGCGCAAGCGCCCCGGCCGCGTTCACTCCCAGGGCTCTTCGAGCGGCTGGCGCACAGGTTCGCGGCTGGCGGCCTCGCTGCCGGCGATGGACGACCCGGCGGCCATCGCGCCGGCACGGCTGGTGCTGCGTTCCGCGCTGGGCGTGTAGCCGAACAACATCCGATAACACTTGGAGAAATGCGGTGGCGACTGGAAACCGCAGGCCACCGCCACCTGCATGATCGACATGGAGGTCTGCAGCAGCAACTCGCGCGCCCGGCGCAGCCGCATGTCCAGGTAATACTTGGTCGGCACCTGCCCGACATAACGCTTGAACAGGCGCTCGATCTGGCGACGCGACACACCGACCAGCGCGGCGATCTCGTCCAGCGACAAGGGCTCCTCGATGTTCGCCTCCATCAGCGCGGCGGCCTCGATCAGGTTCTCGTGGAACAGGCCGACGCGTGACTGTAGCGGAATATGCTGGCGGTCCTGGTCGTTGCGGATGCGGTCCAGGATGAACTGCTCGGAGATCAACGGCGCGATGTCGCGGCCCTGGTGCTGCTTGATGATGTGCAGCATCAGGTCCAGCGGCGCGACCCCGCCGGTACAGGTGTAGCGGTCCCGGTCGATGACGAAGAGCTGGTCGGAGAACAACACGCGCGGGAACTCCTCGCGCAACGCGGTCATGTTCTCCCAGTGGATCACCGCCCGGTATTTGTCCAGCAGGCCGGCCTTGGCCAGCGCATAACCGCCGGTACACAAGGCACCGAGCGACACATGGCGCTGGGCCAGTCGGCGCAACACACCGAGCACCGCCGGTGACGTGACGGTCTCGACATGCACGCCGCCGACGACGAACACGATGTTGGCCGGTCCGATCTGGTCGACCGTCACCGTCGGCGACATCGACAAGCCGTTGCTGGCGATCGCCGGCTCGCCATCCATCGTGGCCAGCGACCACTCGTACAACTCGCGCTTGCTGACCCGGTTGGCCATGCGCAGGGCATCGATGGCGCTGGCCAGCGCAATCATCGTGTAGTTCGGCAATGTCAGAAAGACAAAGCGGTGCTTCGGCAATTGCGCTACCGGAATCTTGCTGTGATCGCTCATGGTGCTCCGCCAGTGCCTGGCGCGGACAAATTGACATCAAACGGAAAACAGCAGCGCGTCCGCGGTCGGATCTGGCGTGGTTTTGGTCGGATTTTGACAGCTTTGCCTGGAGTTTTCATCATTGCGCAATACCGGGCGTCAATTTCTGTTGCCGGCACGACAAAGGCCGGGTACGGCAACCTCGTTCCCCCGGCGCCGCCTCCACCGCAGCGATCGCGCCGGCGCGACCGTTACCCGCGCAATGCCGCGACCGCTGCATCAGTCGCCGCGATGGGCGAACACGGTCAACACGCCGGTATAACCGTACAGGTGGTGGCGTGCAATCTCGCCGCCGGCGAAAAAGCCCACCAGGGGCACATCGCCGAGCGCGCGCCGGACGATCTGCAACTCGGC
>JBFJZP010000871.1:0-1523 GCA_041622095.1 Burkholderiaceae bacterium
ACCAGCACCATCTCGACGAGCGCAATACTGATGAGGTGACGTTGCGCATCCGCGATCAAAGCGTTGGCCCGATTCACCGATAGACCCAGCTCCACGCGGCCAAACACCCGTTCGCCATCGGCGATCTCGACGCCCACGTCGAACACACCGTCGCGAGCGTCAACTAGGCGGGCGTCCTCGACGAACGGCCTTGCCAGCACCTGCGGCCAACACCGCCCAGCCCATCAGCAGGCGCCGCGACATGCAGGCCAACCGACGCTCCGGGACATCAGTGGCCATGGGTCGGCTCCAGGCTCAGTATCTGCAAGGAGACCCGCTTGCGCTGCGGGCCGACATGCTGGCTGCCGACCTCGTGAAATCCACGCGCCTGGTGAAACCGCATCGAGACCGGATTGGGCGGATCCTCGTCGATCTCGCAGGCCACGACCGGCATCGCACCGGCCCGGGCAAATGCCAGCAAATCGTCGTACAACAGCCGGCCGAGGCCGCGCCGCTGGTGCGCGCCAGTGATCACGATGCGATCGATGTACAGAAACCGCGGGTAACGGCTGGCGAACCAGCGGTAGTTCGGGCTGTCGTAGGCCTGGCCCTCGCGCAGCGCCAGCAGGAAGGCACCCACCACGCCCTGCGCATCGGCGTCGACCCGGTGGTACGCGGCTTGCGCGTGCAACAGCGCCAGCCGCGCCGCATCCATGGGGCTCAGGAAATGCACATGGGCCGCGTTCAGCGCAAGAATCTGCGCGAAGTCGTCGGGGTGGGCGTCACGAATCGTCATCTGCCCATTCTCAACGGTCGGATTGCGCGGCCTGGTCGACCCCGACAGCAGCTTGCGATGGTATGGCCCACCGTTCAGCCCTTCGGATGAAAAGCCGAGAAGTGATTGGCCAGATGCATCGCATGCGCCTGCGCATAGGCAGCCTTGTCCAGTGCGCCGTAAGCAAAATGGGGCTGCAACGGCGCTGTCGTCTGCGCGAAGTCTGCGACTGCCTTCTTCAAGCGGGCCAGCGCCTGGTCGACCGCGGCACCTGCGTCCAGCGCCGGCGCGCCGGGAATCGCTTCACCCAGGTCATGGGTCATGCGCCCCCGCCAGGTGAACAGCGCCAACGCGGTGGCGCCCAGTGTCTGCTGGAACAGCGCCGAGCGAGGCTGCGGATAACCGGTCATCGAATACTCGATGCTCTGGGCGCAATGGGTCAGTGTCTGGGCCCAGTTCCAGGCGGTGGCCGACGACAAGGCCGGCGCGGCCGACAAACGCTCCAGTTCCTGCAGAGCGTCGTTCAGCGTGGGCAGCACCAGTTGGCGATCCGCCAGGCCGGCCGGCTGGCAACCCGGCACCGACAATGCCACGGATGGGGCCAGCGGCAGCGCGACCAGTGTGCGCAGCAAGCGCCGTCGATCGGGTTCCAGGCGAGGGTGGCTCGTCATCGGCGCAGATCCCAGGTCCGCGGCAGGAGCGACCCAGCCGACACCTGGCAGGCGCTGACGCCGACGGCACCGGCAAGCATCCAGCGCATCATGCCGGC
>JBFJZP010000872.1:0-1520 GCA_041622095.1 Burkholderiaceae bacterium
AGCCGCCAGCACCGGCACCAGCGCGGCCTCGGTGGCGTCGTTCCACAAGCCCAGGTCACCCGGCGTGATACGACCCTGCGGCTCCACCGCCGTGGCCTCCAGGCACAACATGCCGGCACCGGACAAGGCCAGATGCCCGAGGTGGATCATGTGCCAGGCCTGCGCCATGCCATCGACGGCGGAGTACTGGCACATCGGAGATACGACGATGCGATTGGGCAGGGTCAGCTCGCGCAGCGCAAGCGGGGAAAACAGGATGCTCATGGAAGATATCGAAGGATGGTGGAAAAGGGGTTGCAAACGGTGGCCGGCCCCGGGCCGGCAGCCCCCCGAGCATAGGGCGGTTTGGCAAACCCTGCCGCTCGGCGCTCGATCACCTTGCGCGTGAATCGTTCGAGGTGGTCGAGCAGGGCCCATCCGTTCGCCTGCCGGCGCCATTGCCGAGCCGGCGCGTCAAGTCGAGAATCGCACTGTTGCGGCCGATTGACATCCCCCGATCCATCAGACCGCCACACCCGTCGACGTGCCTGCAGCCGGCGCGCGGCGCCCAACCATGGAGTCCGAATGAAGAAAGTTGTCTGGGGCGTTCTCGGTACCGCCAAGATCAGCCGCGAGAAAGTCATTCCCGGCATGCATGCTGCGGCCTTGTGCGAAGTTCGCGCGATTGCGTCACGCGCGCTGGAACGCGCGCAGCAGACCGCGCACAAGCTGGATATCCCGGTCGCCTACGGCAGTTACGAGGAGCTGCTGGCTGACCCGGCGATCGAGGCGATCTACAACCCCTTGCCGAACGACCAGCATGTGCCGCTGACGCTGCAGGCCGCGCGCGCCGGCAAACATGTGTTGTGCGAAAAGCCGCTGGCGCTCGATGCGGAGCAGGCGGCGCAACTGCGCGAAGTCGCCACGCGGGTGCACATCATGGAGGCCTTCATGGTGCGTTTCCATCCGCAGTGGCAACACGTACGCGCCCAGCTGCGTTCCGGCGCACTGGGCGAGGTCCGCACGATCCAGACCTGGTTCTCGTATTTCAACCGCCAGGCGGACAACATCCGCAACCATGTCGAGCAAGGCGGCGGCGCGCTGTACGACATCGGTTGTTACGCCATCGTCACCGCCCGCTACCTGTTCGAATGCGAGCCGCGGCGCGTGGTCGCGCTGATGGACCGCGATCCGAACTTCGGCACCGACCGCACCGTCAGCGCCCTGCTCGACTTCGGCTCCGGCCGCCGTCTGGTGTTCACCGCGTCGACACAAAGCGTGCCGTACCAGCGGGTGCAGATCATCGGCGAACGCCAGCGGATCGAGGTGAAGATCCCATTCAACCCGGCGCCGGACCAGCGCACCGACATCTTCACCGACAACGGCTCGGCGCTGGATGGCAGCGGCATCCGCACCGAGACCATCGCGCCCTGTGACCAGTACGGCCTGCAAGGCGATGCCTTCTCGCGCGCGGTGCGCACGCAAACACCATTGGCCTGGGGGGTCGACGACGCGGTGCGCAACATGCGGGTCATCGACGC
>JBFJZP010000873.1:0-1511 GCA_041622095.1 Burkholderiaceae bacterium
CCGGACGAGAAGGTGCGCAAGGACAGCGGCGAGATGCTCTCGCTGCTCACGCCGGTGGTCAAGGCCTTCCTGACCGACAACGGCTGGCGCGCCACCTCCGACTGCCTGCAGGTGTTCGGCGGCCACGGCTACATCAAGGAGTGGGGCATGGAGCAGTTCGTGCGTGATGCCCGAATCAACATGATCTACGAGGGCACCAACACCATCCAGAGCCTGGACCTGCTGGGGCGCAAGATCATGGGCAACAACGGCGCGACCTTGAAGAAGTTCGGCAAGTTGATCGCCGCGCTGGTCGAGGAAGAAGGTGTCAACGAGAAGATGGCCGAGTTCATCAACCCGATCGCCTACCTCGGTGACAAGATGACGAAGCTCACCTCGGAGATCGGCTTCAAGGGATTCCAGAACGCCGACGAAGTGGGCGCCGCCGCGGTCGATTACCTGCGCGTGGCCGGCCACCTGGTTTTCGGTTATTTCTGGGCGCGCATGGCCCAGGTGGCGCTGCGCGAAATTGCCGCCGGCAACACCGACCCGTTCTACCAGGCCAAGTTGCAGACCGCGCGTTTCTACTTCGCCCGGCTGTTCCCGGAAACCGCATCGCTGATGCTCACGGCGCGCGCCGGCGCCCGGTCCTTGATGGACACCGAGGCGGTGTTTGCCTAGAGTATGGCGTTTGTCCCGACTGCATATTGCGTACTGATTCAATCGAGGAGACTATCCATGATCAAGCACTTCATCACTGGCGCGTTGCTGTTGTCCGGCGCCGCCACCGCGCTGGCACAGGCGACCCCGGTGGGCACCTGGCACACGATCGACGACAAGACCAAGGAGGTCAAGTCGGAGATCCAGATCGTCGACAACGGCGGCATGCTCAACGGCAAGGTCACCAAGCTGCTGCGCAAGGATGCCAAGCAGGATGCGGTGTGCGACGAATGCACCGATGACCGCAAGGGCAAGCCGATGCTCGGCCTGGAGATCATCCGCGGCGCCAAGAAGGCCGATGGCAAGGAGATCTGGGAAGACGGCAAGATTCTCGACCCGGAGAACGGCAAGAACTACAGCCTGCGCCTGACACCGATCGAAGGCGGCAAGAAGCTCGAGGTGCGGGGTTCGCTCGGGCCGTTCGGCCGCACCCAGACCTGGGTCCGGGTGCCCTGACAGTTGCCGCTGTGCCCGGCTTTCCGGGCTGACCCGCGCACGTTCGGCGCGCCAACAGAAAGAGATTCCATGTCCCGTTTTCAAGTCAAGCAAGTCGCCGTCCTGGGCGCAGGTGTCATGGGTGCGCAGATCGCGGCGCATCTGGTCAATGTCCGTGTGCCGGTGATCCTGTTCGATCTGCCGGCCAAGGAAGGGCCGAAGAACAGTATCGTCACCCGGGCCGTCGAGGGCCTGAAGAAGCTCAAGCCGGCGCCGCTGGGCCTGGCCGACGAGGCGGCCTTGATCCGCCAGGCGAACTACGAGGAGCATCTCGACCTGCTGGGCGAATGCGACCTGGTTATCGAGGCGATCGCCGA
>JBFJZP010000874.1:0-1500 GCA_041622095.1 Burkholderiaceae bacterium
GGAGGCCTTGCATGATGCGCTGCTGGCCGAACGCGCCGCCGACTTGCGTGACATCGGCCGCCGCGTGCTGGCGCACCTGTGTGGCGCCGACAGCCTGAAGGAACCTGAGGAACCCTACATCCTGGTGATGGACGAGGTGGCGCCCTCGGATGTCGCCAGCCTCAACCGTCGGCGCGTGGCCGGGATTCTCACCGCCCGCGGCGGGGCCACCGCACACAGCGCCATCATCGCCCGCGCGCTGGGGATTCCGGCGGTGGTGGGCGCCGGTGAGGCGGTGCTGGCCCTGGCGCAACGCACTGCACTATTGCTCGATGGCGATCACGGCCTGGTGCGCGTCGCCCCCGATCGGCAGACCCTGGAACAGGCCGAGCGCGAACGCGAAGTCAGACAACAGCGTCAACAGCGCGCGCATGCCGAACGCCTGCGCCCGGCCATCACCAGCGACGGCCACGCGGTCGAGGTCGCGGCGAATATCGGCGCCAGCGACAAAACCGCCGAGGCTGTCGAATTGGGCGCCGAAGGCATCGGCCTGCTGCGCACCGAACTGCTGTTCATGGCGCACGCGCAGGCACCGGACCAGGCGGCCCAGGAAGCCGAGTACCGCCGCGTGCTCGCTGCCCTCGAGGGGCGGCCGCTGGTGGTGCGCACCCTGGATGTCGGCGGCGACAAACCCTTGCCGTACTGGCCGATGCCGGCGGAGGAGAACCCCTTTCTCGGCGTGCGCGGCATCCGGCTGAGCCTGCAACGCCCGGCGATGCTCGAGCTGCAGCTGCGGGCCCTGTTGACCTCGGCCGAGGGCCGGCCGCTGCGGATCATGTTCCCGATGGTCGGCGCCATCGAGGAGTGGCGGTCGGCGCGTGACATGGCGCTGCGTCTGCGCAAAGAGATCCCGGTCGCCGACCTGCAGCTGGGCATCATGGTCGAGGTGCCGTCGGCGGCCCTGCTGGCACCGGTGCTGGCGCGCGAGGTGGACTTCTTCAGTATCGGCACCAACGACCTGACCCAATACACCCTGGCCATCGACCGCGGGCACCCGACGCTGTCGGCCCAGGCCGATGGTCTGCATCCGGCGGTGCTGCGCTTGATCGGCATGACGGTCGAGGCGGCGCATGCACACGGCAAGTGGGTCGGCGTGTGCGGCGAGCTGGCCTGCGACATGCTTGCCGTGCCGCTGCTGGTCGGGCTTGGCGTGGACGAGTTGAGTGTCTCGGCACGCGCCATTGCGCTGGTCAAGGCGCGCGTGCGCGAGCTCGACTTCCGCCACAGCCAGGCCTTGGCACAGCAGGCCCTGGGTCTGGAAAGCGGCGCGGCGGTGCGCGCCCTGGTCGAGGAGACGCGCTGATGGCTCGTATCCTCACACTGACTCTGAATCCGGCGCTGGACCTGACCCTGCGCCTCGAGCGCCTACAGCCGGGCGCGGTCAACCGCAGTCAGAGCCTGAGCAGTCACGCCGCCGGCAAAGGCCTGAACGTGGCTCAGGTGCTGGCCGACCTCGGGCAC
>JBFJZP010000875.1:0-1494 GCA_041622095.1 Burkholderiaceae bacterium
AAGGGCCAGGTGGTGATCGATCCGCTCGACGGCCAGTCCCTGAGCCGCGAACAACTGGCCGAACGGCTCGAACCCTATCGCCGGCGCAGCGGCCTGGTCGACGAGTTCGAGGTGCCGCTGGGCCTGTACCTGCAGGCCGCGCCGCCGCGCGAAATCGTCGCGCGCATGTTGCGCAATCTGAAGGAAATCCACCGCGCCCAGGAGGACTGGGGCCGCATGCTGGCGGTGCAGGACCGCCTGGTGGTGTTGTTGCCGCAGGCCTGGCCGGAATACCGCGACCGCGGCCTGGCGCATGCCGAACTGGGCCACAGCGCGCAGGCGGTGTCCGATCTGCAGACCTATCTGGACCATGTGGAAGAAGGCTTGGACATCGACGCGATCACCGCCCGGGTGGCCGAGTTGCGCCGCACGCCCAGCAACTGAGCGCTGGCATCGGGCCGGGCTCTGGCCGCGGCGCCTGCGCTGACACCGCCTTGTCCGCCTGAGCGGGCGACGGCGGTGGCGTCAGGCGATTTCGACTGCTGCGCCCTTGCCGATCGGCGCGATCACGCCGATCGTGTGCACCGATTCGCCATGTTCGCGCAGCGTCTGCGCGGTGGCTTGCGCGTGCGCCGCATCCACCACCACCACCATGCCGATGCCGTTGTTGAAGGTGCGGTTCATTTCATGGTCGCTGATGGCAGCCGTCTGCTGCAGCCAGGCAAACAGCTCCGAGCGCGGCCAGCTGCCCTGGGTCAGGTGTGCGGCCATGCCATCGGGCAATACCCGCGGGATGTTCTCCAGCAGGCCGCCGCCGGTGATGTGCGCCAGCGCCTTGATCGGGTGCGCCGCCATGGCGGCCAGCACCGGCTTGACATACAGGCGGGTCGGCGCCATCAGCGCGGTGCGGAACGCCTGCCCGTCGAGTTGGGCCGGCAAGCGGCTGTCGTCGCGATCGGCGCCGGTGCCAGCGACGCGGTCGATGCATTTGCGCACCAGGCTGAAGCCGTTGGAATGCACGCCGCTGCTCGACAGGCCCAGCACCACGTCACCCGGTCCGACGTCCTTGCCGGTCAGGATGGCCGACTTTTCCACGACGCCGACGGCAAAACCCGCCAGGTCGTATTCGCCGGCTGGGTACATGCCCGGCATCTCGGCGGTCTCCCCGCCAATGAGCGCACAACCGGACAATTCGCAACCCTTGGCAATGCCGCCGACGACGGTGGCAGCGGTGTCCACGTCGAGCTTGCCGCAGGCGAAATAGTCCAGGAAAAACAGCGGTTCGGCGCCTTGCACCAGCACGTCGTTGACACTCATCGCGACCAGGTCGATGCCGACGGTGGCGTGCATGTTCCATTCGAAGGCCAGCTTGAGCTTGGTGCCGACGCCGTCGGTGCCGGACACGAGCACAGGGCGGCGGTACCTGTCGAGGTCGAGTTCGAATAATCCGCCGAAACCGCCGATACCGCCGAGTACGCCCGCCCGCTGCGTCGTTGCGACCATGGGCTTGATGCG
>JBFJZP010000876.1:0-1491 GCA_041622095.1 Burkholderiaceae bacterium
CAGTTGCAGGTAGTTGGCCAGTACCGAGGTGAAGCGGGTTCCCAGGTGCTGCTGTTCGACCGCCTGCCCCCGGTCCAGCGCGATCGCCTCGCTGTATTCGCGCACCCGCACCATGTGGTGGCGGAAATCCGCCTCGCGTTTTTGCTGCTCGAAATTGAGCTTGATCTGGCGCCGTCCGATGTAATGCGTCAACACGCTGCCGACCAGGCAATACAGCACCGCCATCCAGACCATGAAGCCGGGGATGGTCACGGCCTGCCCCGCGATGTCGAAACTGAACGCGCCCGACAGGCCCCACAGGATGCCGACGAAACTCGCCAGCGTGACGCCGGCGTTGAGCACACCCATGGTCAGGCCGACGGTCTGCGCGGTGAACTGGTTCACGTCTTCCGAGATCCGCTGGTCGGGGTTGTCGGCCTTGATGCCGGCTTCGTTGGCGTAGCGGGCCAGTTCCATGCGGTAAAACGCATCGCCGCCGAGCCAGCGCCGCAGGTAATGGCCGGTCATCCAGCGCCGCCATTCCATCTCCAGCAGCTGGGTCAGGTAGAAGCGGTAGACCGCGATGACGATGGCGAAGAAGGCCAGGTAGCTGAAGCGCCCGATCTGGTGCCAGAACTCGAGCTGGTTCTTGCCTTCGAGCGCGGTGTAGAACAGGTTGTACCACTGGTTGAAGATCACGGCCATGTAGACCGAGGCCAGGTTCAGCGCGATGATGGCCGCGAACATGCCGCGCGCCCGCCACTTCTGCTCGGAGCGGAAATACGGCGCCGAAAGCTGTATCACCCGCGCGGCGAATGCGCGGAAACTGGCGACTTTGTCGGTAAAACCCATGGTGGTGCTCGCTTGGCAAACCGCCGGCCGGCAAGAGAATGGCGCGGCCGGGGATCAGGTGGGAGGGTTGGAGATGCCGCTGGCGACATGGCCCGACGGCACATGGCGCGCCGCGGACTCGATGTGGCCGGTCTGGTCGTCGAAAAAGAAGTCGGGTTCGAACTCGCGCAGGAACTCACCCTTGGCCAGGCCGCCGAGGAACATCGCTTCGTCGACCTCGATGTTCCAGTCCATCAGCGTGCGGATCGCCCGCTCATGCGCCGGTGCACTGCGCGCGGTGACCAGTGCGGTGCGGATGCGCATCGTGGGTGTGCCGGCCTGCTGCAACCGGTGCAGGGCTGCGAGCAGTGGCTTGAACGGCCCGGCCAGCAAGGGCTGGCCTGCCTTCTCCGTTTCATGCTGCTGGAACGCCTGCAGTCCCTGGGCCTGGTAGACGCGTTCGGCCTCGTCGCTGAACAACACCGCGTCGCCGTCGAAGGCGATGCGCACCTCGGTCGGATGGGCCGCGCTGGCGCGCGCCGATTGCGGATACACCTGCGCCGCCGGTACGCCGGCCTCCAGCGCGGCGCGCACGTCGCTCAGGTGGGCCGACAGGAACAGGTTGGCATGCAGCGGCTTGAGGTAGCGCCAGGGTGGCTCGCCGCGCCTGAAAACGCCGCG
>JBFJZP010000877.1:0-1489 GCA_041622095.1 Burkholderiaceae bacterium
GCCGCAGCCGCACCGGCGCGCTACCCCTTGTAACGGCCGCGTGACAGTGACTGAGTAGAATGCGGATTTCCCGTTCTGGACCGTGGACATGACACCTATTACTGGCAGCATCGTGGCAATCGTGACCCCGATGCACGACGACGGCAGCGTGGACTACCCGGCCCTGCGCAAGCTGATCGACTGGCATATTGAACAGGGCACCGACTGCATCGGCGTGGTCGGCACCACCGGCGAGTCCCCGACCGTCAGTGTCGAAGAACACTGCGAAATCATCCGCGTCGCGGTCGAGCAGGCCAAGCGTCGCGTGCCGATCATGGCCGGCTGCGGCGCCAATTCCACCGCCGAGGCAATCGAACTGACCCGCTTCGCCCATGAGGTCGGCGCCGACTGCCATCTGCAGGTGGTTCCTTACTACAACAAGCCATCGCAACAAGGCCTGTACCAGCACTTCAAGGCGATCGCCGAAGCGGTCGACCTGCCGATGGTGCTGTACAACGTCCCCGGCCGCAGCGTCGCCGACCTGGCCCACGAAACGGTGCTGAAGCTGGCGAAGGTTCCCGGCATCGTCGGCATCAAGGACGCCAGCGGCAACCTGGAGCGTGGCCAATGGCTGATCCGCGACCTGCCGGCCGACTTTGCGGTTTATTCCGGTGACGATCCGACCGCTGTGGCACTGATGCTGTGCGGCGGCAAAGGCAATGTCAGCGTGACCGCCAATATCGCGCCGCGCCTGATGCACGAGCTGTGTGTCGCGGCCATTGCCGGCGACGCCCGCCGGGCGCTGGAAATCCAGTTCAAGCTGATGCCGGTGCACAAGCACCTGTTCGTGCAGGCCAACCCGATCCCGCTGAAATGGGCCATGCAGCGCATGGGCCTGTGCGGCGGAACCCTGCGGTTGCCGATGACACCGCTGGAGCCGGAATATTTTGCGGGCGTCGAAGGCGCCCTGCAGTCGGCCGGCCTGATCTGACGACAAACTCCTCACGCTGAAGGACACATTGGTGAATGCAACAACACGACTGGCCCTGCTGGGCCTGAGTCTGGCGCTGGGCGGATGCTCGGTGCTGGAAGGCGACAAGGTCGACTACAAGAGCGCCACATCGGCGCCGTCATTGGCAGTCCCGCCCGACCTGACCCAACTCTCGCGCGACACCCGCTATGCCATCCCCGGCGGCCCGGTCACCGCATCGAGTTACCAGGTCGGACAGACCAGCACCTCTGTGCCGGTCGCCGCGGCGTCGATCGCCGACGTGCGGATCGAACGCGCCGGCAACCAGCGCTGGCTGGTCGTCAAGCGCAGCCCGGAAGAACTCTGGGATCCGGTGCGCGACTTCTGGCAGGAATCCGGTTTTCTGCTGTCGCTGGACCAGAAGAACCTGGGCATCATGGAAACCGACTGGGCCGAAAATCGCGCCAAGATCCCGCAGGACCTGATCCGCGAAACCCTTGGCAAACTGCTCGACTCCCTTTACTCGACGGCCGAACGCGA
>JBFJZP010000878.1:0-1489 GCA_041622095.1 Burkholderiaceae bacterium
AGGAGTTCGACATGCGCCAATCCAATCCACCTCTTCCGCGGTTCGCGCCGCTGGCACTGCTCGTACTGGTGGCCGCACTGAGCGGCTGCACTTCGGGCCCGATGCCGATGATGGGTGCCCGTGCAGAGCCGCCGGCCACGTCAAGCAAACCGCCAGCCGTGGCGCCTGCGGCCGCGGCGGCAGTGGCGCCGGTCGCAAGACCGGCAACGACGCCGCCGTCCGCGGCCGTCGTTGCAGCGAAGCCGGAGATGGCGCCACCCGCGGTTGCCAGCCCTGCGGCTGCAAGCCCGGTGGCAAGCGCCCTGGCCAAGGTCAAGCGCCCGGTAACGGCGCAGGCCAGTGACCTCCCGCCACCCGACCCGGTGCGCTTCGAAGATGCCATCGCCCGCGCCGGCCAATCCCTGTTCGCCAACGCGATCGACCAGATCGGCAACGAGCCCCGCGCCCTGGTGGTCGACCCCTTGATCGACGCCAACACCGGCGCGCAGACCGTGAGCACGGCCCAGATGGGCGTGCAGCTCGAATCGATCGCCAAGTCGACCAATGCCAGATGGTCGGTTGCACCGTTGACGCGGCAAACCCTTGCCGCCCAGCCCTTGCTGCTGATCGGCACGCTGACACCGGTGACGGTCGAACGCTCGGTCGACAAGGTGCCCGACGCATTCCGCGTCTGGCTGACCTTGATCGACCTGCGCACCGGCAAGGTGGTGGCCAAAGAAATCGACCGTGCCACCGTCGATTCGGTCAATGCCGAGCCGCTGCCTTATTACCGCGACAGCCCGACCTGGCACAAGGACAAGACCGTGCAGGGCTACATCAACTCCTGCCAGGTCAACACCAACATCGGGGACCCGGCGGACCCGGACTATCTGGCCCGCCTGCCCGCCGCTGCGGTGGTCAACGAGGCGATCATGGCCTACGACGACGGCAAGATTCCGACGGCAAACAAGTTGTACAAGGAGGCCGAACCGCTGGCCGACCCGGGTGATCTGCGGGTGCTGAACGGCCTGTACCTGACGAACTGGCAACTCGGCAGGAAGGACGAGGCAAGCGAGGCATTCGGCAAGCTGGTTGCATCGGGCCTGGAACTCAAGCGCCTGCCGGTGAAGCTCTTGTTCCAGCCCGGCAAGACGAGCTTCAACCAGATCGGCGACCTGCCGCAGCAGTATCAGCTCTGGCTGGCCAAGCTGGCCGAACAGACCGATCAGGCCAAGACCTGCATTCGCATCGTCGGCCACACCAGCCGCACCGGCAGCGCACGCGGCAATGAAATCCTGTCGCGCCGGCGCGCCGAAGAGATCCAGAAGATGATCGAGAAGGAAAACCGCGCCCTGCGCACCCGGCTCAGTTCGACCGGGGTCGGCTCGAGGGAGGCGCTGGTCGGCTTGGGCACCGACGACATGCGTGACGCGCTCGACAGACGGGTGGAGTTCAGGGTAGTCGATTGCGTCTGATTGCCGATTCGGCAATTCAAGAAAACCAACAACGA
>JBFJZP010000879.1:0-1488 GCA_041622095.1 Burkholderiaceae bacterium
ACTGATGCGATGCCGTTTTGCACCGACGACACCCAGGTTCGCAACGACTGGCTGACGATTGGCGCGGCCAGCGTGCTGGCGCGTCATACCGCCGCGCAGCCGTGGACCACCCGGCTGCTGGGCAATACCGTGCACGCATGGCGCGATGCGGATGGCCGGGTCATCGCATCGGCGGACGGCCGGCAATTGCCGGTGCGCGAGCACTACGGTCACCTGTGGGTGCATACCGGCGACGGCCCGCAGCGCAGGCTGTTCGCGTTGCCGGAATTCGATGAACCGGGCCGGCGCATCATCGACTGCGGCGGCATCGGTGTGGCCACCTCCGGGCTGCGCGTGATCGAGAACTTTCTCGACATGGGCCATTTCCCGTATGTCCACAGCGGAACCCTGGGCCAGCTGCCGCATACCGAGGTCGCACCGTACCGCGCGCAGATCGATACCGATACCGACGAGATCTGGGCACTCGACTGCCGCTTCTTCCAGCCGCGTGCGTCCGCATCCGCGGCGGACGGCATCGATGCCCAGTACCGCTATCGGGTGATGCAGCCATTCAGCGCCGCCTTGTACAAGTCCTCGCCCAACCGGCCCGGCGCGCAGGACGTGATCGGCCTGTTCGTGCAGCCGCTGGACGACGAACACGTGATTGCCCATGTGCTGCTGGTGTACTTCGAGGAGCAGCTCAGCGACACCGAGATGATCGCTTTCCAGCAGATGATCTTCGGCCAGGACAAGCCGATCCTGGAGAGCCAGCGCCCGCGCCGCCTGCCGCTGCAAGGCCCGCTCGAGGCCCATATGCGCTGCGACCTGACATCGGCCACCTATCGGCGCTGGTTGCGCCAGCGCGGCATGCGCTTCGGCGTGCACACGGATTGACGCGACATGCTGCGCCTGTACGACTACGAACTCTCCGGCAACTGCTACAAGTTGCGCCTGCTGCTGCACTGGCTGGACCTGCCCTGCGAGCGGGTGCCGGTGAACTTCCACCCGGGACGCGAGCACAAGTCGGCGCATTTCCTGCAACACATCAACCCGCTGGGTCAGTTGCCGGTGCTGGCCGACGGCGACTTCCTGCTGCGCGACGCGCAGGCCTGTCTGGTCTACCTGGCCAGCCGCTACGACCCGGGTGGCAGCTGGTATCCGGGCGATGCGCAGACCCGCGGGCTGATCACGCTGTGGCTGGCGAGTGCCGACGCGCTGAGCCGCAGCGTCGGCGCCGCACGCCAGCATTACAGCTTCGGCATGGAGGCCGACATTCCAGCTTGCCAGGCGCTGGCGCGGGCCACGCTGCGCGCACTCGACGACACGCTGGCCGGGCAGCAGGCCGCCGGCCGGCGCTGGCTGGCCGGCACGCCGAAACCGACCATCGCGGACATTGCCTGCTTCCCGTACGCCGCGCTGGCGCCGGAGGCAGGTATCGACCTGCGGCCTTACCCCGCGCTGCAGGACTGGATCCATGTACTGCGGCACCAGCCGGGTTTCATCGCGATG
>JBFJZP010000880.1:0-1488 GCA_041622095.1 Burkholderiaceae bacterium
CCGGTCTCGACTTCGGTCTCTCGCCGGAGCACACTGCGATCTGGTTCGGTATCCTTGTGCTGATCGTGGTGGAGGTGGGGTTGATCACGCCGCCGGTGGGCATGAACCTGTTCGTGATCCAGTCGATGGCGCCGGACATCCGGATTCGCGATACGTTCCGGGGTGTGTTGCCGTTTGTCGCCAGCGATCTGCTGCGGGTGGTCTTGCTGGTGTTGTTCCCGGCCATCACCTTGTTTGTGCTGCGGTTCTGACTGCGTGCGCTGCAGCCGGCTTGCCGGCGCAGCTGGAATTCACGGCACTTGTTTTATTGGTATCTGAAGGAGGTTTTCCATGACACGAAACATCAAGGTTGCGCTGGCCGGGGCTGGCGCGTTCGGCATCAAGCATCTCGATGGCATCCGCAACATCGACGGAGTCGAGGTGGTGTCGCTGGTCAGTCGCGAACTGGACAAGACCCGCGAAGTGGCGGCCAAGTACGGCATCGGCCATGTGACCACCAATCTGGCCGAGAGCCTGGCACTGAAGGAGGTCGAGGCGGTGATCCTGTGCACGCCGACGCAGATGCATGCCGAACAGAGCGTCGCCTGCCTGCGGGCCGGCAAACACGTGCAGGTCGAGATCCCGCTGGCCGACAGCGTGCAGGGGGCGCAGGAGGTGGTGGCCTTGGCGGCCAAGACCGGCCTGGTGGCGATGTGTGGCCATACGCGCCGCTTCAATCCGAGCCACCAGTATGTGAAGAACCGCATCACCGCCGGTGAATTCAACATCCAGCAGATGGATGTACAGACTTATTTCTTCCGACGCACCAATACCAATGCACTGGGCCAGCCGCGGTCCTGGACCGACCACCTGTTGTGGCACCATGCTGCGCATACCGTGGACCTGTTTGCATACCAGTGCGGCAGCCCGATCGTGCAGGCCAATGCCTTGCAAGGTCCGATCCATCCCAGCCTGGGTATCGCGATGGACATGAGCATCCAGCTCAAGACCGCCAGCGGCGCAATCTGCACCCTGTCGCTGAGTTTCAACAACGACGGACCGCTGGGCACCTACTTTCGCTACATCGGTGACACCGCGACCTACATCGCGCGCTACGACGACCTGTTCAACGGCAAGGAAGAGAAGATCGACGTGTCGCAGGTTGCGGTGTCGATGAACGGCATCGAGTTGCAGGATCGCGAGTTCTTTGCGGCGATTCGCGAGGGTCGCGAGCCCAACTCCAGCGTAGCGAGCGTCCTGCCTTGTTACGAGGTCTTGCACAAGCTTCAGCACCAACTCGGCTGAGCCGGGCACCTGCACGGCACAATCGGTCCCCACGCCGCTGCGCGCGCCGCAGCGGACAAGGGCGTTTTTCGTTCGACAGGAAAGTATCCGATGCAACAACGCAAAATCGGCACGCTCGGGGTTTCCGCGATCGGCCTGGGGTGCATGAACCTGAGCCATGCGTACGGCGTCCCGCCATCGGCAGAGCAGGGCGAACGCGTGCTC
>JBFJZP010000881.1:0-1483 GCA_041622095.1 Burkholderiaceae bacterium
ACGACTCGAAACCCTGGGCGCGGTGGTGGAACAGGTCGACCCCGGTTTCGACGACCCGCTCGAGATCACGACCGGCTTGTGGTTTCTCGGCGCGTGGACGATCTGGAACAGCCTGGATCCGCAGCAGCAGGCGGTCTGCGACCCGGACTTCGTTGCCCAGGCGAGGCTGGGCCAGGCCTACAGCGCGCTGCAGATCCAGCAACTGCAACTGCGCCGCGGCGCGCTGGGTTCGCAGATGCGCCAGTTCATGCAGGGCTTCGACCTGATCGCAACGCCGGCGCTGGCGGTTCCCGCCTTCGACGCCTTGCCCGCCGGGCATCGCGCGATGACGCCGCAGTCCATGCTGGGCTGGACGCCGTTCAGTTATCCGTTCAACCTGACGCAGCAACCGGCCTGCACCGTACCGTGCGGGCTGACGCGCGACAAACTGCCGGTCGGCCTGCAACTGGTCGGGCCGATGTTCGGCGACGCGCTGGTGTTGCGCGCCGCACGCGCCTACGAAACCAGCCGCCAATTCCCGGCCTGTCCCCCGACCGAGATCCCAGCATGACCTTTCTCGCCATCGACATCGGAAACACGCGCCTGAAATGGGCGCAATACGACGCCCCGTTGCCAGGGGCACGACTGCTGGCCCATGGTGCAGAGTTCCTGGACAACATCGACAAACTCGCCGATGGCCCCTGGGCAGCGCTGGCCGCACCCACCGAGATGCTGGGCTGCGTGGTGGCCGGCGAGGCGGTGAAACGGCGCGTCGAGGAACAGCTCGAACTCTGGGACATCGAGCCCCAATGGGTGGTGGCCAAAGACACCGAGGCCGGACTGCACAATGGGTACGATCACCCCAGCCGCCTGGGCGCCGACCGCTGGGTCGCGATGATCGGTGCCTGGCACCGGATGCTGGCGCATGGCCCGGCCCGGCCGATCGTGCTCGCGATGGTCGGCACCGCGGTGACGATCGAGGCGATCGACGCGAGTGGACATTTTCTCGGCGGCCTGATCCTGCCCGGCCACGGCATCATGTTGCGCGCACTCGAATCCGGCACCGCAGGCCTGCATGTGCCCACCGGCGAGGTTCGCAACTTCCCGACCAATACCAGCGATGCACTGACCAGCGGCGGCACCTTCGCAATCGCCGGCGCGATGGAACGCATGGTGAGCAATCTGCGCACCCATTGCGGCGCTGAGCCGTGTTTCTTCCTGACCGGCGGAGCCGGCTGGAAGATGGCGCCCAGCCTGTCGGTGCCGTTCGAACTGGTCGACAACCTGATTTTCGACGGCCTGCTGCAGATGGCCCAGGCACGCGCGACCGCCCGCCTGTTCTGAGCACCGGCCGGTTGCAACCGTTCAGGTCGCGCCAGCGTCGGTCAAGCCATCGACCGCCTGCAACATCGACTCGCGCGCCTGCGCGATGACCTGGCCCCGCCAGATGTCGGTGTCGGTGTAGAACGCGTCCAGGATCTGCTGTTTGATACGCGCGGCCAGT
>JBFJZP010000882.1:0-1474 GCA_041622095.1 Burkholderiaceae bacterium
CCTGGACAAATTCGCGGACGCCCTTGTCGATCAGAAACCGTGCGGCCAGCAGCACCACCGGCTTGCCGTCCGGCGCCGCCTGCGGCACGAACCGGGCCAGATCGACGCCGGAGCCACGGATCAGGGTGGTTTTCTCGATCGGCAGATGGGCCATCTGGCGCAGGCGGCGACGATCGTCCGCGTTCTGGAAAATCACCATGACCTTCGGCCGACCGAACACCAACCGGTACAAGGCGGCGATCAGGCGCCGGCGCAGCCGGGCCCTTCTGCCACGAGCAACAAAGATATAACCCAGCCCCGAGACCGCCGCGACCACGGCGCGTATACCGGCCACCCGCGCCGCCAGGCCACCGAACAATATCGGCTTGATGGTGACCAGGTGCACCAGGTCGGGCCGGACGACACGAAAGATCCGCCAGATATCAACCGACATGCGCCAGGCCTGGGACAGGCTGGTGCCGGCGCGATCCAGCGACAAGGGGTGCACGGTGAAACCATAGCTCTCGAGTTCGGCACGCCGGTCGGTCAGGCCGGTGGCGACATGTACCTGGTAGCCACGCGCCTGCGCCGCCTGGGCAATGGCCAGACGGTGGGAGATGAAAAACCAATCCACATTGACGACATACATCAAGGTCGGATTCATGCGCGACCACCTGCGGATCGGATCGGACATGTCACCCACGCGCCAAAGAGCGGCCCCTGTCCACCAATAAACAATGTGTCAGGACGCCGGGGATATTCGCGGCAGATCATGGTTGCGCATCTTCGCCCAAGGCCTGCCGATAGACGGCAACATAACCCGCACTGGTCGTGGCAATGGAGAATTTCGTCTCGATCCGTGTTTTTGCCCGCTGCCCCAGATGGCTGCGCGACGACGGATCCAGCCGCAGCAAGCGA
The DNA here is from genome assembly GCA_041622095.1 of Burkholderiaceae bacterium. Taxonomy (GTDB): domain Bacteria; phylum Pseudomonadota; class Gammaproteobacteria; order Burkholderiales; family Burkholderiaceae_C; genus CAISIP01. Next base: position 898 of record JBFJZP010000882.1, read on the forward strand.
TCGACCGCCCGGGCCAGTTGCGCCGGGTCTTGCGCCGGCACCACCACACCGGTGCCGTCGATCAGCATGGCAGCATCTCCGACATCCGTCGTGACGCAAGGCAGCCCCATGGCCATGGCTTCAGCCAGCACATTCGGGAATCCCTCGTTTCTGGAGTGCAAACAGAAAACGTCCATGGCCGCAAGACACTGCGGCACGTCTGAACGTTCGCCGGCGAGTATAAAACGAGGCGCCAGACCGGTTGCGGCAATCCAGCCCGCGAGTACCGCATTGCCCCTGTCCAGCCCCCGGCCGGCCAACAGGAAGCGTAGCCGGGGGTGTTGCGCACCGAGCCGGGCAGCCATCTGGACAAAGGTGGCATGGTCCTTGTCGGCGTGGAATCGCCCCAGGCTGCCCACCACCAGTTCATCGTCCGCGATGCCGAACCGGGCACGCCAAGCTCGGCGCTCCCCGACCGAAGCCCGCAGCCAGGAGAAATCGTATCCATTGGGAATCACGACCATTTTGGTAGCGTCGTACCCAATGGCCACATGCGATCGACAGGATGCCTGCGCCGCACAGACGATGGCAACCGGCA
>JBFJZP010000883.1:0-1472 GCA_041622095.1 Burkholderiaceae bacterium
AGGATGCCGAGCGTGCCGCCAGCGGCCAATGCGCCGGTGGCCAGAGCGCCCGAATAACCGGCACGCCGCAGTTCCGGCAAGGCCACCTGCCCCATCGTGGCGGCTGTCGCCAGCGAGGAGCCGCAGATCGAGCCAAAACCGGCGCAGGCGCCGATCGCCGCCATCGCGACACCACCGCGGCGATGACCCAGGAAGGCCTCGGCCGCCTTGAACAAGGCCTTGGACATGCCGCCGAGCGAGGCGAACTGGCCCATCAGCAGGAACAGCGGAACAATGGACAAACTGGCATTCGAGAACTGGCCGTAGGTCAAGGTCTTCATCTGGTTAAGCAGCGGCGCCGCACTGCCATAAACCTGCCAGGAGCCGACCAGGCCCAGAACCAGCATCGACAAGCCGATCGGCACCCGCAGGAATATCAGCAGGAGCAGAACCGGGAACGACAGGCCGGCAAGCAGCAGGGGATCCATCAGTGGGTACTCCCTGCGACCACAAAATCATCCGGCCGGCGCGCCAGGCCGAGGGTTTCCAGGAAGCGCCAGAAATATACGACGCAACCGATCAGGGCCGGGCCGAACGACGCCGCGTAGCCCCACCAGACCGGCATCTGCAGGATGAAGCTGACTTCACCATTGCCGTAATAGTCTTCCAGCGCGATCGACATGCGCCACACCAGCAGCAGCCAGACCACCAGCATCAGGCCGTCGGACAGGACTTCCAGCACGCGTTGCATCGCCGGCGGATACGCCTTCCACAACATGTCGACGACCGCATGGCCATTCTTGAGATGGCACCAGGGCATGAAGCAGAACACCGCCAGCGCGGTACCGGCCTCGACCAGTTCGAAGTCGCCGGGCACCGGAGCGAAGCCGGCAAACGACAAGGCACGCCCGGCAATACTCACGACGGTCATGATGGCCAGCGCCACCAGCACCAGGGCACCTACCCATGCCAGCCACTGGCTCGTTCGATAAATCAGCTTGCTCATAACCAAACGCGGGACGTCCGCCTCGGCGACCGCCCCGCGCCCTGTGTTGAAGGCCTTATTTCCTGGAGTACTTGTCGATCAGGCTCTCCGCCTCGGCCGCGAGCTTCGGGCCGTCCATGCCCTTGTCGCCGACTTCCTTGAACCACACGGCACGCACGCCGTTGGCCGCACGCTGCCAGCGCGCCGTCTCGGCCGCGTCCAGCGTGACGATGTTGTTGCCGGCCTTCTGCGCCAGCGACAGGCCCAGCTTGTCGGCGTCGTCCATCACCTTGCCCAGCTTGCCGGCGACCTCGATGCCGGAATTGGCGTCGATGATCTTCTTCAGGTCCGCCGGCAACTTGTCGTAGCTGGCCTTGTTCATCGCCACCGTGAAGGTCTGCGTATACAGCCCCTTGTCGCCGCTGAAGCCGGTGTGGTTCTTGACGATCTGCTGCACCTTGAGCGAAGGCACGACTTCCCACGGAATCGTCGTGGCCGCGATCACACC
>JBFJZP010000884.1:0-1464 GCA_041622095.1 Burkholderiaceae bacterium
CATTGCCGCGGTGGCCGGCGGATCGGCAGAGCCGGAACTGCGCGCGATGGCCGCGAATCTCGGCACGCCGGGATCCGCCACGCTGGTGGGCCTGGGACGCGGGGCGAGCGCCGACATCGCCGCGCTGGTCAATGGCACGGCCGGCACCTTCCTCGAGATGGACGAGGGCAACCGGTTCTCGCGCGGGCATCCGGCCATCCATGTGATACCTGCAGCGCTGGCACTGGCGCAGCAGCGAGGCGCCGACGCGCACGGCTTCATGTCGGCGCTGGTGGTTGGCTACGAGGTCGGCTCGCGCATCGGTGCAGCCTCGCGTCTGCGCACCAGCATGCATCCGCACGGAACCTGGGGAACGATAGGGGCGGCTGCGACATGCGCGCGCCTCGCCGGCGAAACCGCGGTCGGCATGCGCAACACGATTTCCATCGGCGCCTCGTTGACAACCGCCACCTCCAAGCGGACCATGCTCGAAGGTGGCCTGGTCCGCAATACCTATGCCGGCATGGCCAACCGCAATGGCTTGCTGGCGTGGCAACTGGCGCAAAGCGGGTTCAACGGCGAACACGACGGCGTGGCATCGCTGATGCAGGGCATCGTCTCGGAGCATTTCGACACCGCCGAGGTCCTGCGCGGGCTGGGCGATGAGTGGCACCTGGAGCAGAATTATTTCAAGCTGCATTCGTGTTGCCGCTTCAACCATGGCACGCTGGACGCGATCGACCAGATCGCCGCAGATCGAGGATTGCCGAAACCCGAACGCGTGTCCAGCGTCGAGGTCGCCAGCTACGCATTCGCGGCCGAACTCGATGACCCGGCGCCACGCAATACGCTGGGCGCCAAGTTTTCGGTGCCGTTCGCGGTTGCCACGCGTCTGGTCAACGGCAACAGTGCGCTGGCCAGCTTCAGCTGGGACGCCGTACGTGACCCGCGGGTGGCCGCACTCGCACGCAAGGTGACGATCCGAGAAGACCCGGCCATGACGCAGCGGCTGCCACACGAACGCCCGGCCCGCGTCGTCATCACGCTGGACGACGGCAGCACGCTGCAAGGCGAGGTCGGCGTCAACCGAGGCGACGACGCCCTGCCCTACAGCCGCGATGAACTGCGCGCCAAGTTCATGGACCTGACGACCCGCATCTGGCCCGCCGACCATGCCGCAACCGTGTTGCAGGCGACGCTGGAATTCGCGGGTGACACCGCGTCACTGCCGCGATGGACGGACTTGCTGGCCCGCCCGCCACGGCAGTGAGACAACATATGCCGGGGCCCTGAAACCGCCCGACAGGCGACCGTCGGATCAGCGCAGCAGCAAGGTCGGAATTGTGGCCGAACGCAACAGATCGGCGGTCTTGCTGCCGCGCAGCAGTGTGCGCCAGGGAGAATGGGTATAGGCTCCCATGATGAGCAGGTCGATGTCCCGATCCTGCACGGCCCGGGCCACGACGGTCTCCGGGTCGCCGAGCA
>JBFJZP010000885.1:0-1463 GCA_041622095.1 Burkholderiaceae bacterium
CGAGGCCAGCCACGGGCCTTGCTCCAGCAGCCCCGCCAGCACCAGCATGGCGCAACCATACACGCCGGACAACGCGCCCAGCAGGACCCCGGCGACCGACTGCCATCGGGTCGGCAGGCGCGCCAGCAGGTTCTTGCAGCCACAGGCCACCACCAGCCAGACCAGCGTGCCGGGCAAGGCCGCGCCGGTCAGGATCGCCAGCCGCAGGCCCCAGTCGAAAACCGTGGCCACGCCGAACATCGCGCCGATGGCCATGACCAGTTCGACAAACAGTACCGCGCGCAACAACACCCCGAGCTGACAGGCGTCGAAGATCAGCGCCCGCTGCGCCAGCACCGGACCGGGCTGCGCCTCGAGTTCTTGAAAGGTCGATAAAATCTGGCTGTCTTTCATCATGGTTCGGGTCGTGACCCTGATTATTGGTGATCTTGCTCCCTTCGGACCAGATCCTGGACCGACCAACATTCCCAGCCCATGTCCCAGAACCAACTCGACAACAAATCGGCCGCCTGGTCAGCCCTGTTCTCCGAGCCGATGAGTGATCTCGTCAAGCGCTATACGTCGAGCGTATTCTTCGACAAGCGGCTGTGGCGGGTCGACATCGCCGGCTCGCTGGCCCATGCAGAGATGTTGTGCCACCAGGGCATCATCAGCCAGCAGGACCATGACGCCATCGTCGCCGGCATGCAAGGCATCGCCGCCGAGATCGAGGCCGGCAGTTTCGAATGGAAACTCGACCTGGAAGACGTGCACCTGAACATCGAGGCACGGCTCACGCAACTCGCCGGCGACGCCGGCAAACGCCTGCATACCGGCCGCTCGCGCAACGACCAGGTCGCGACCGACGTGCGGCTGTGGCTGCGCGACGAGATCGACGTCATCAGCGACCTGCTGCGCCAGTTGCAAGTGGCGCTGGTCGACCTGGCGGACCAGAACGCCGACGTCATCCTGCCCGGTTTCACGCATCTGCAGGTGGCCCAACCGGTCGCGTTCGGCCACCATATGCTGGCTTATGTCGAGATGTTCGCGCGTGACGCGGAACGCATGGTCGACGTACGCCGGCGCGTCAACCGCCTGCCGCTGGGCGCGGCGGCGCTGGCTGGCACGAGCTACCCGCTCGACCGCGAGCGCGTGGCCCGCTCGCTGGGCATGGACGAGGTCTGCCAGAACAGCCTGGACGCGGTCAGCGACCGCGACTTCGCGATCGAGTTCACCGCCGCCGCCAGCCTGTGCATGGTGCACTTCAGCCGCCTGAGCGAGGAACTGGTGCTCTGGATGAGCCAGAGTTTCGGCTTCATCGACATCGCCGACCGGTTCTGCACCGGCAGCTCGATCATGCCGCAGAAGAAGAACCCGGATGTGCCCGAACTCGCGCGCGGCAAGACCGGCCGTGTGGTCGGCCACCTGATGGGCCTGATCACGCTGATGAAGGGCCAGCCCCTGGCCTACAACAAGGACAACCA
>JBFJZP010000886.1:0-1456 GCA_041622095.1 Burkholderiaceae bacterium
AGGTCTACGAACATATGGTGTTCGACCAGCAGCAACACCAGAGCGCCGCCCGTTACCCGGGCCTGGCGGCGCGCGCCTTCATCGTGTCGAGTTTCGGCAAGACCTACCATGTGACCGGCTGGAAGATCGGATTTGTCGCGGCCCGCGCGTCGCTGATGGCGGAATTCCGCAAGGTGCACCAGTTCAACGTATTCACGGTCAATACGCCGATGCAATACGGACTGGCCAGCTATATGGCCGAACCGCGGCATTACCTGGACCTGGCGGCCTTCTACCAGCGCAAGCGCGACCTGTTCCGCGATGGGCTGGCCAAGACCCGCTTCCGTCTGCTGCCCAGCGAAGGAAGCTACTTCCAGTGCGTCGACAAGTCGGCACTCGCGGTACCCGAGAAAGACCTGAGCGAGTCGGATTTCTGCCAGTGGCTGACCACCGAGATCGGTGTGGCGGCGATTCCGCTGTCCGCCTTCTATGGCGATGGATTCGAGCAGAACGTGGTGCGTTTTTGTTTCGCCAAGAAGGACGCGACACTGCACCAGGCGCTGGAACGCCTGGCCCGGCTGTAAACGGCCGGCGCGCAGCGGCCGCTTGGCGCCGGCCCGGCGGCAGAAGCAAAATCAACTCTTGCGCCGGCCCGGCGGCAGAAGCAAAATCAACTCTTGCGCCGGGACTCCCGGTGCGCGATCCAGAGGGTCGAAGCGCTGATCACCACACCACCGATCAGCGTCGACTCGGTCGGCAGGTCACCGAAGAACAACCATCCCATCGCGGCGGCCCAGACCAGGTCGAGGAACTTGACCGACTGGGTCGAGGAAATGTCGGCGATCGCAAAGCCCCGGGTCACGCTGTAGTGCCCGCCGACGCCGACCAGCCCGGCGACCAGGAAACCGAACCACTGCCAGGCGCTGGGTGATTGCCAGTACCACCAGGCCATCGGCAGGCTGAACAGCGTCACCGTCAGCGCCTGCCAGAACACGATCACCTCGACCCGCTCGTAACGGGTCAGGGCCTTGGTCATCAGGAACGAGGCGGCAAATACCGGGCTCGAAGCCAGCATCAACATGTTGTAGAAGCCGGCGCTGCCCGAGAGTTGCGGCCCCACGACGATCAGCACGCCGCAAAATCCGATGGTCGACGCCAGCCAGCGCTCCCAGCGCATGGTCTCGCGAAAGAACAGGTAGGCACCGAGCATGATGAACATCGGCCCGGTGAAGCCGATGGCCGTGGTGTCGGCCAGCGGTATATGCGGCAAGGCGGTGAACCACAACACCAGGCCGAACGCATGGACCGCGCCGCGGGCAAACTGTCCGCCGACGCGGCTGGGCCAATACGCAGCCACGCCGGCCCGCGCGATCCAGGGCAACATCACCACCACCGCCGCCAGGTAGCGCAGGAACTGCGCCTGCATCGGGTGCAGTTGCTGGCTCAGTGTGCGCAGCACGGTGTTCAGGATCACGAA
>JBFJZP010000887.1:0-1456 GCA_041622095.1 Burkholderiaceae bacterium
TCACGCTGGTCGGTGGCAGCGGTGATGGCCAGACTTGCAAGGTGGCCAACCAGATCGTCGTGGCCTTGACCATCAATGCGGTTGCCGAAGGCCTGCTATTTGCGGCCAAGGCAGGCGCCGATCCGGCGAAAGTTCGCCAGGCCTTGATGGGCGGCCTGGCGACCTCGCGCATTCTCGACATCCTGGGCGACCGCATGGTCAAGCGCACCTTCGATCCAGGCTTTCGCATCGCGCTGCACCAGAAGGATCTGAATCTTGCGCTGGGCGCGGCCAAGTCGCTGGGCCTGGCCTTGCCGGCCACGTCGACGGCGCAGCAACTGTTCAGCGCATGCATCTCGCACGGCGGCAGTGCCTGGGACCACTCCGGCATGGTACGCGCGCTCGAGAAACTGTCGAATTTCGAGATCGGACAGAAGGCCGCTTGACGCGCCATCGCCAGCCCTCTCCCATGGATACATCCAGGCCAGCGGGCCCACCACACGACGGCCAGTTGCTGCAGCGCATGTTTGCGGCGGCGGTCGCGTCAGCCCAGCCGTCGCGGTGCATCCCGGCGCACCTGCCCGATCCGGCCCAGCTGCGTGGTGGTCGCCTGATCGTGATGGGCGCCGGCAAGGCGTCTGCGGCCATGGCACGTGCCGTCGAGGAACACTGGAGCGGTGACAAGTCCCGGCTCGGTGGCCTGGTTGTGACGCGATACGGCTACAGCGTGCCATGCGCACACATCGAGATCGTCGAGGCGTCCCATCCGGTTCCCGATGCCGCCGGGCTGGCCGCGGCGCAACGCCTGCTTGATCTGGCGCACGGTCTCACCGAAGACGATTTCGTGTTGTGCCTGATCTCCGGTGGCGGCTCGTCGCTGCTGCCTCTGCCCTTGCCTGGGCTGAGCCTGGGCGACGAGCAGGAAGTCAACCGTGCACTTCTCAGGTCCGGAGCCACGATCAGCGAGATGAACTGCGTACGCCGCCACCTGTCGGCCATCAAGGGTGGACGACTCGCGGCGGCATGCCATCCGGCCCAGATGCTCACGCTGCTGATCTCCGATGTACCGGGTGACGATCCGATCGACATCGCCTCGGGCCCGACTGTCGGCGATCCGACGACCTGCGCCGACGCGCTGGCCATTGTCCGGCGCTATGGCATCGACTTGCCAGCGGCAGTGATGCGGGTATTGACCAGTGGTGACGGCGAATCCGTCAAACCGAATGACCCCCGGCTTGCGAACAACGACACGCGCATGATCGCCACGCCGCAGATGGCGTTGGAAGCCGCTGCGGCGGTGGTGCGCGAGGCTGGCGTCACACCCTACATCCTGGGCGACGCGATCGAAGGCGAGGCGCGCGACGTCGGCAAGGTGCTTGCCGGTATCGCGTTGCAGGTGGCGCGGCATGGGCAACCGGTGGCACCACCTTGCGTACTGCTGTCCGGTGGCGAAACGACGGTGACGGTGCGCGGCGCA
>JBFJZP010000888.1:0-1455 GCA_041622095.1 Burkholderiaceae bacterium
CCATGCAGCACAGCATGTTGTGGGTCAGCCAGGGGCTGATGCCGGCCAATACCAAGGCCAGCACGCGCAAGGACATCAACAACCTGGTGTCGTACAGCGGCGCGATGGCCCAGTCGCCATCGGACGGCAGCGCAGCCGACATGTCCGAGGGCGACCTGGAGACCGCGCGCCTGTTCGGCAAGCGGGTCGCCGACCAGGTGGCCCGGCTGCGCGACTGATTACCGCGCGCCGCCAGAGGCGCCAGGAGGCACGAACATGGTCATACAGCAACGCATCCTCGGCCAGTCCCGCGATCTCGGTGGGGGATTCATCGTGCAGCGGGTGTTGCCGTCGGCCCTGCGCCAGGCAGTGGGCCCGTTCCTGTTCATGGACCATTTCGGGCCGGTCACGGTGCAGCCGGATGACGGCCATGATGTGCGACCGCATCCGCATATCGGCCTGGCAACCGTGACCTATCTGCTCGAGGGCGCGATCATGCACCGCGACAGCGTGGGGTCGGCACAGGAAATCACGCCGGGTGCGATCAACTGGATGACGGCGGGCAAGGGTATCGTGCACAGCGAACGGCGGCCGCAGCGTTTGCAGCAGACCGCCTATGTCAACCATGGATTCCAGCTCTGGGCTGGTTTGCCGCAGGCCTTCGAGGAAGTCGAACCGGAATTCGCGCACACGCCGGCATCGGCGATTCCGGTGTGTGACTTGCCGGGGGTACAGGTCCGGGTGCTGGTGGGCGAGGCCTTCGGCGCTTCGTCGCCGGTACGCACCTGCAGTCCGACCCTGCTGCTCGACCTGCAAATGTCGGCGGATGCGAGCCTGGTGCTGCCGGCGCCGGTGTCCGAGCGGGCGATCTACCCGATCGACGACGACCTGACGGTGGGCGGCGAGCCGATACAGCGCCACAGCCTGAATGTTCTGGCGTCGGGACAAAGCGTCGAACTGCGCGCCCAGCGGCCGACGCGGCTGCTGGTGCTGGGCGGCGAGCCGCTGGGCCGGCGCTTCATCAGCTGGAATTTTGTTTCCAGCCGCAAGGAACGCATCACGCAGGCGGCGCGGGACTGGCATGAACAACGGATGCCGCCGGTGCCGGGCGACACCGAACGGATCGAACTGCCGCCGGCCCTGGTGCCGCGCTGATCAGGTCCGGGTCTTTTGCTCCGGCAGGTCTGTGCCGTCCGCCAGCATTGCCTGCAGCCGGGTCTTCCAGCCGGCGACCACGACCGGATTTGCGGCGACCGGATAGGCACGTTCCGGTGAAAACAAGGCATACGACTCGCCACTGGCCAACTGCAGTTGCAGGAAATAGCGCAAAGCCTGCTTCGTGCGGGTCTGCAGGCAGGCGACTTCGATACCTTGCACCTCGTCAAACCCGATGGTGCGGCTCTTGCTGCCGGTGATGCGCTGGTCGAGTACGCGGATCTCCCGCTTCTGCATGTCGACCTGCACCGTCTGGCTGCC
>JBFJZP010000889.1:0-1454 GCA_041622095.1 Burkholderiaceae bacterium
GACGAAGTGCGCATCGCTGCGTCGCAGCGCCGCTTGGGCATCGTCTCCACCGGCAAGGCCGTGCAGGACGTGATTCAGGCATTGAACCTGTTGGGTCTAGATGAGGCCGGCGCGGCCGCGCTGGGCATCTCCTTCTACAAGCTCGGCTGCATGTATCCGGTCGAGCGCGAAGGCCTGGCGGAATTCGCTGCAGGCCACGACGAGCTGCTGTTCATCGAGGAAAAGGATCCGCTGATCGAGGATCAGGCCAAGGCGCTCCTCTATGGTATGGCCAACGCCCCGCTGATCGTCGGTAAACTCGATGAAGACGGGGTGTTCATGATCCCTTCGGACGTGCAGTTGGAGCCTATGCAGTTGGCGGTGGTCATCGTCGAGCGTCTTCGTCGCCTGCAGATCCAGGCTCCTGCCGCGTTCGCCTGCGCCGAGGAGATGACGCGGCAACTGGCCCGCGTCGCCTCGATGGATCCGGCCGAAGCGTCTCGTTCGCCGTATTTCTGCTCCGGCTGCCCGCACAACACCGGCACCCGCACCGTCGAAGGCAGCATCGCCGCCGGCGGCATCGGCTGCCATGCGATGGCCATGTACAGCGGTCCGGCCATGCTGCCGAACAGCCAGATGGGCGGCGAAGGCGGCCACTGGTACAGCCTGGCGCATTTCTCCGACACGCCGCACATCTTCCAGAACATGGGCGACGGCACCTATTACCATTCCGGCCTGCTGGCCGTGCGTGGCGCAGTGGCGGCCAAGGTCAACATGACCTTTCGTATCCTGTTCAATGACGCAGTGGCGATGACTGGCGGCCAGCCGGTGGACGGTCCGCTGACTCCCGGCGACATTACCCGTCAGGTGCTCGCCGAAGGCGTGGTGCGCTGCGTGGTGGTCACCGATAGCCCAGACAACTATGGCTCGCACAGCGGCCTGGGGCAGGGTGTTACCGTGCACCATCGCGATACCTACGATGCGGTGATGCGCGAGCTGCGCGAGGTCAAGGGCGTGACGGTGATCGTCTACGAACAGACCTGCGCCGCCGAGAAGCGTCGCCGACGCAAGCGTGGCAAGTTTCCCAACCCGGCCAAGCGCATGTTCATCAACTCGGATGTCTGCGAAGGTTGCGGCGACTGCTCGGTGCAGTCCAACTGCGTTAGCGTTTGGCCGAAGGAAACCGAACTGGGGCGCAAGCGCGAGATCGACCAGTCCAACTGCAACAAGGACTACAGCTGCGTCAAAGGTTTCTGCCCGAGCTTCATCACGGTGTTGGACGCCGAACCGCGCAAACCGAAGAAATCCAGCTTGGTCGGCGAGCTGATCCAGGGCTTGCCGCAACCGCCACTGAAACCGCTCGACGGTGCGTTCAACATCATGGTCACAGGTATCGGCGGCACCGGCGTGGTCACAGTCGGCGCGCTGCTGGGCATGGCCGCGCACCTGGTAGGCAAGGCCTGCTCGGTGTTCGA
>JBFJZP010000890.1:0-1448 GCA_041622095.1 Burkholderiaceae bacterium
ATCGCCGGGTCAACGGCAAGAGCATCATGGGTGTCATGATGCTGGCGGCTGGCATGGGTGCCGAGGTCGAGGTCGAGACCGACGGTGAGTCCGAGCGGGAAGCCAATACCGCCTTGCGGGCCCTGATTGACGACAAGTTCGGAGAAGGCGAGTGAGCTTCACGATCCACGGTCTGGCAGTTGCGCGCGGCATCGCGATCGGCCGTGCCGTGCTGGTCGCGTCGAGCCGGGTCAATGTGGCGCACTACTTCATCACCGAAGACCAGGTGGCGGCGGAAATCAACCGCGTCCGGATCGGGCGCGATGCGGTGATCGACGAAATCCATCGCCTGCAGCGCACGATCAGCCACATGGGCCCGAAGGAAGCGCCGCATGAGCTGACGGCGCTGATGGACGTGCACCTGATGCTGCTGCAGGACGAGGAACTGGTCCAGGGGGTCAAGCACTGGATCGCAGATCGCCTGTACAACGCCGAATGGGCATTGACCACCCAGCTCGAAGTGATCGCGCGCCAGTTCGACGAAATGGAGGACGAATACCTGCGCGAGCGCAAGGCCGACCTCGAGCAGATCACCGAGAAGGTGCTGGCGGCCATGAACGGCCAGGCTTCGCCGATGGCGTCCGCGACGCTGCGCCCGCCGCGCAGCAAGTCCGCGCGGCACGACCTGGGTCTGGAGACCACGGTCGATGCGCCTTTGATCCTGGTGGCGCATGACCTGTCGCCGGCCGACATGTTGCAGTTCAAGCAAAGTGTCTTTGCCGGATTCGTCACCGACGTTGGCGGGCGCACTTCGCACACCGCCATCGTGGCGCGCAGCATGGATATTCCCGCGGTGGTGGGCGCACGCCTGTCCAGCCACCTGATCCGCCAGGACGACTGGATCATCGTCGACGGCGACGCCGGCATCGTGATCGTCGATCCATCGGCGATCGTGCTGGCGGAATACGACTTCCGTCAGCGCCAGGGCGAGATCGATCGCGGGCGTCTGACGCGCCTGCGCCATACACCGGCGGTGACACTGGACGGGCAGAAGGTCGAACTGCTGGCCAATATCGAGATGCCGGATGACGCACCGGGCGCACTGGTCGCCGGGGCGGTGGGGGTAGGCCTGTTTCGCAGCGAGTTTTTGTTCATGGGGCGCCAAGGCAAGTTGCCGGACGAAGACGAGCAGTTCCAGGCCTATCGGCGTGCGGTCGAAGGCATGTCGGGCATGCCGGTGACGATACGGACCATCGATATCGGCTCCGACAAACCGCTGGACAAGTCCTCCAAGGAGGACTCCCATCTCAATCCGGCGCTGGGCCTGCGGGCGATCCGCTGGTGCCTGGCCGACCCGGACATGTTCCTGACGCAATTGCGCGCGATCCTGCGCGCGGCCGCGTTCGGGCGGATCCATCTGCTGGTGCCGATGCTGGCGCATGTCAGCGAGATCCGCCAGACCCTCGACC
>JBFJZP010000891.1:0-1444 GCA_041622095.1 Burkholderiaceae bacterium
CGCGCCGTCGCGATGCGGTTTCCGGACGCAGTCGTGATCGGCTCGGACCAGGTGGCCGAACTCGACGGCGCGGCACTGGGCAAGCCGCTGGTGCACGCAGTTGCCGTTCAGCAACTGCAGCGCATGCAGGGCCGAGAGGTGGTGTTCCACACCGCCGTTGCCGTCGTCTGCAACGCCACGCGTTTCGCCCAGATGGACCTGGCGCACGTGCGGGTGCGCTTTCGCGCGCTCGGCGACGACGAGATCGAAGCCTATTTGCACGCCGAGCAGCCCTACGACTGCGCCGGCAGCGCCAAGAGTGAAGGCCTGGGCATCACGCTGCTCGATGCCATCGACAACGACGATCCGACCGCGCTGATCGGCCTGCCGCTGATCCGGACCTGCCAGATGTTGCGCGCCGCCGGAGTCCGGCTGCTGCCGGTGTCATGAGCCGCCGGGCCGCTCCCAAGGCGAAAAGCCCCGAAGCGCAAGGCGCGAACGGTAGTCCAGTGAGCACCGCGCCGGGTCGCCTGCTGCTGGTGCCGACGCCGCTGGACTTCGGTTGTGCCGCGCAGGCACCGCTGTCATCGGTACTGCCGGAGGCGACGATTGCTGCGGCCGCCGGCCTGCAGCACTGGATCTGCGAAAACGCCAAGACCACCCGCGCCTTCCTCAAGCGCGTCGATGCGCTGTGTCCGCTGGCCGTGCCATTGCAGGCGCAGCAGATGCAGGAATTGCCGCGCGAAGTGCACAAGAAAGGCGACCACCTCGGCGACTTCGATGCCCGGCCGCTGCTGGCGCCGGCATTGTCCGGCCAGGATGTCGGCTTGATCAGTGAAGCCGGCATGCCGGCGATTGCCGACCCTGGCGCATCGGTGGTGCGCGCGGCCCATGCGCTGGGGATTGCCGTGCTGCCCCTGGTCGGTCCGGTTTCCCTGCTGCTGACGCTGGCCGCCAGCGGCCTGAATGGCCAGAACTTCGCCTTTGTCGGCTACTTGCCGCAAGATCCCCAGGAACGCAGCAAACGCATCCGTACACTCGAAGCGTTGGCATTGTCCAGCGGCCAGACCCAGATATTCATCGAAACGCCGTATCGCAACGCAGCCATGCTGCAGGCCTTGCAGCAGACGCTGGCACCTGCCACCCGCCTGGCGCTGGGCAGTGGCTTGACCCTTCCCACTGCACGGGTGCAATGCCTGGCTGCCAGGGAATGGCCGCAACGCGGCAACCCGCCGGACAACGCAACCCCCGCGGTATTCGCGATCGGGCGCTGACGGCGCGCCAGGTCCGGCGCGCGCCGCATGCCGGACCTCGCTACCGACTGGCCTGTTGCAGGATCAGCGAAACGCCGGCAAGGCCCGCACGGCGTGCACCGCACCCTCGCCGACCGACGCGCCACACCGCTTGGCCAGGCGCTCGGCCAGGTTCTCGCGGCGGGTGTAATCGACGATCTCCTCGATCTTGA
>JBFJZP010000892.1:0-1440 GCA_041622095.1 Burkholderiaceae bacterium
ACGATGCGAGCGGCATGTTCGTTGCCGACGACGACCGGCAGCATCGGCACGCCGGCTGCTGCATATTCGTGCTGGTTTGCGATCGCCAGACTCCAGAAATGGGGCGGCGTCCAGAGGAACAGCACCAGGGCAAGCAGCAGTGGCTGGGCGGCCAACCCCGGGTCGACCGCCGCCGCGCCGGCCAGCACCGCGAAGCTGCCAGCCAGGCCGCCGAAGACGATGTTGGTCGGGCTGCGTCGTTTCAGAAGCAGCGTATAGATCACCGCATAGGTGAAGGCGCCGAGGAAGATGTAGAGCGCCGCGGCGCCGTTCAGCGCGTACCACGCACTACCGACCGCGGCGGCAAGCAATCCGCCGAACAGCAGCAGCCAGCGCGGTGTCGCCTGCAAGGCACCGCTGGCGAAGGCGCGGTTCCTGGTGCGCGGCATCAGGCGGTCACTGGCGGCCTCGACATACTGATTGAAACCACCAGCGGCGGCCGACGCGACCAGCACCGCCAGGGCCAGGGTGATCACCTGGGCCAGTGACAAGGCGGCGGCACCGGGAGACGCCGCCAGGCCGCCGAGCGCCGTCACCATGATCAGCGTGGCGATGCGCAGCTTGAATACGCCGAGCACCAGACGCGTCTGCGACGCGGGTGAAGCTGCGGCGGCGGTCAGTGCGGTCGGCGTCATGTCGGCTCCTCAGCTCAGTCCCCAGACCGTCGACAGGTATTTCCAGTTGATGAAGTAGTACAGCACGAAGGCAAGCAGGAAGACCATTGCCAGCACGAAGGTTCCAGGCGCCGCGAATCCAGCCGAGCCCGTGCTCTGCGCGACGACGGTCGGGGCCGCGCGGGGCAGCGGGGTGAACTTGGGACTGGGCGCGCCGCCCTCGAGCTTCTTGCCCCACAAGAGCGAACCGACGGTGATGTAGATGTAGATCGCGCCTCCGGCGATGGCCGCGACACCCGACAAGCCGACCAGTCCCATCATCAGATAGGCCGCGCCCGGCCACTCGTAGGCCAGCGCCGCGCCCTGGAAGGCCATGTCCCAGTGGCGTCGCGAGACACCCAGTGTTCCTGCGCCCATCATCACCAGGCAGAAGAAATACATCGAGAAGCCGAACAGGTAGGGCTGCCACTGCGCCAGCTTGGGCGCGATCATTTCGCGCCGGAACAGAGCCGGGATCAGGAAATAGGTCAAGGCCATGAAGGTCAGCGTGGTGCCGACGACGACGGTGGCATGGAAGTGGCCCGGCACATAGATCGTGTTGTGGATGATCATGTTGAGCTGCTCGGTGCCCATCATCACGCCGGAGATGCCGCCAAGGAAGCCGAAGCCGATGATCGAGATGAATACGCCGGAGAAGGTCGGGTTGCCCCACGGTGCCTTGCGCAACCACTCGAACAAGCCCTTGGTGAAGCCCTTGCTGCGCTGCGCCACTTCCATCGCGCCGGGA
>JBFJZP010000893.1:0-1437 GCA_041622095.1 Burkholderiaceae bacterium
GCGACGGACTGGTGTTTCGCGGCGCGGCGCTGCAGTCGCTGGCGATGGCGGTGGTCGCCTACGCGCCCCATGCGGCGGTCGCCGCCGGGGCCATGGTGGTGGCCGGCATGGCCTGGATCACCACCGCCAACACCTTGAGCGTATCGGCCCAGTTCGGCCTGCCGGACTGGGTTCGCGCGCGCGGCATGTCGATGTACCAGATGGCGATCATGGGTGCGAGTGCTGGCGGCGCCGCAATCTGGGGCCAGGTCGCCACCCATGCCACGATCACCGGCAGCCTGGTGATCGCCGCCATCACCGGTGTGCTCACGATGTGGCTGGCCAACCGCTGGATGACCGACAGCCAGACCGCAGAAGACCTCACGCCGTCGTCGCTGTTCAAGGTACCGGTGGTCAAGCAGCCGCCCGGTCCGGGTCGCGTGGTGCTGACCATCGAATACCGGATCGATCCGGCGCGGGCGGACGAATTCCGCTCGCTGATGCGCGTCAGTCGGCGCAGCCGCCTGCGCCATGGGGCCTTGTCCTGGGAACTGCTGCGCGACATCAACGACCCCGGCCTGTTCGTCGAGCAGATCGTCGACGAGTCCTGGACCGAACACCTGCGCCGCTTCGACCGGGTGACGAATGCCGACGTCGCGCTGCGCGACCGCAAGCAGGCCTTCCACATCGGCGACACGCCACCGGTGGTCAAGCGCCGCATCGTCGAGACCACCGCGACTGTCGAACCGCACTGAGTGCGGGCCAGGCGGCTACCGGCGCGGTGCCGTCAACCTGGCTGCAGCTTGGTATCCGGTTCCGGCTCCGGCTTTGGTGGCAGGTCGGGTGGTTCGCGCCCTGGCGGGTGTTTGTGCGGGGTATTCATGACAAGAGCCCTCGATCAAGAAACAGGTTGCTTCCCGGGTTCCAGGTAACCGGGCATGCTGGCGGCGCAGGCACCTCCGTGCTGGTAAACGACCGTGTGTAGCATCGGTAAATTCTGACATGCCGACCGGGGCCAATCGCCGGCGTTGCGACAAGGCCTTACATTCAAGCCATGGGAAATTCCGAGAAACCAAGACACAAGCCGTTTTCGATGATCCGCGAGTTCCAGTTGGCCGACTGGTTCACGCTGGGAAATGCCTTGTGTGGCACGGGTGCCATCTTTTCCGCCATCTCCTTCGTACAGACTGGCGCAACGCTGCACCTGCATTTCGCTGCCGCGCTGATCCTGGCGGCGCTGGTCTTCGATGTGCTCGACGGGCGTATCGCGCGCTGGCGCCAGCAGGCGTCCAGCCTGGGCCGTGAACTCGACTCACTGGCCGACGTGATCTCGTTTGGCGTGGCGCCGGCCATGCTGGCCTACGCCAGCGGCATGCAGGGCTTTTACGACCGCATCGTGCTGGCCTATTTCGTCGCCTGCGGCGTGTCGCGGCTGGCGCGTTTCAACGTGACGGCGGA
>JBFJZP010000894.1:0-1437 GCA_041622095.1 Burkholderiaceae bacterium
ACCCGGTCTACCTGTTGCCGCTGGTCGAGGTGGTGGGTGGCGAGAAGACCGCGCCGGACGCGGTCACTGCCGCGATGACGGTATACCGGTCGCTCGGCATGCGGCCGCTGCATGTGCGAAAGGAAGTGCCGGGCTTTATTGCCGATCGCCTGCTCGAGGCGGTCTGGCGCGAGTCGCTGCACCTGGTCAACGATGGCGTGGCCACCACCGGCGAGATCGACGACGCGATCCGTTTTGGCGCCGGCCAGCGCTGGTCCTTCATGGGCAGCTTTCTCACTTACACACTGGCCGGCGGCGACGCCGGCATGCGCCATTTCATGTCGCAGTTCGGTCCGGCGCTGAAGTTGCCGTGGACCAAACTCGAGGCTCCTGAGCTGACCGACACATTGATCGACCGGGTTGTCGACGGCACAGCCGAGCAACTCGGCAGCCACAGCATCGCCGACCTGGAGCGTTACCGCGATGACTGCCTGATGGCGGTGCAGGAGGCGATCCGCGCCACCAAAGCCAAGCACGGAATCGCCCCCGATGCCTGACGCAACCCTGCTGACGACCTGGCGCGGCACGGTGTTGCCGCAGTGGGTCGACTACAACGGCCACCTGAACGACGCCTATTACATGGTGGTGTTCAGCGAGGCGACCAATGCGCTGATGGGCATGATCGGCCTGGACGAAGCCGGCCGCAAGGCGACCGGGCACTCGATCTATACGCTGGAGGCGCACATCAACTACCTGCTCGAGGTCAAGCAGGACAAGGCGATCGAGGTGCGCACGCAGATCCTGGGCAGCGACACCAAGCGGCTGCAGATCTACCAGACCATGCACCTGGCAGGCGCTGATACGCTGCTGGCTGCGAACGAGCAGATGCTGCTCAACGTCGACATGGCCGGTCCGCGTGCGGCGCCGTTCGCACCCACGGTGATGGCCAAGCTGCAGGTGCTCACCGTCGCGCACCGCAGCCTGCCGCGCCCGAAATACGCCGGACGCGCGATCGCGTTGCCGGGCTGACATCACCGCTCCGATGGCTGACATCAGCAAACCCGCACATGGCCTGACCACACCGCTCGAAGGCAGTGGCCACCACGCCTGGGATCCGGCTGCGCCGATTGCCGCACCGCTGTGCCTGCTGCAGGCCACGGTGTCGCCGCAATGGGTCGACTACAACGGCCACATGAGCGAGTCGTGTTACCTGCTGGTGTTCGGCGACAACTCCGACGCCTTCTTTCGTTTCATCGGCATCGACGAGGCCTACCGTGCGTCCGGTCATTCGCTGTATACGGTGCAGACGCATCTGCACAACCTGCGCGAAGTGTCCGAAGGCGAGCCGATCCGGCTGACGCTGCAATTGCTCGATTGCGACGATAAACGCCTGCACATCTTCCACGCGATGTTCCACGGCGCCAGCGGCGAACTGCTGGCCACCGGCGAGCAGATGCT
>JBFJZP010000895.1:0-1434 GCA_041622095.1 Burkholderiaceae bacterium
GCCCGGAGACGTCTCGGCTGCGGCCAACGCCGCGTTCGGCCTGCTCACAGCCATTCCCGGCGCTGTGGTGACGCGCCATGAAACCGCGCCCGGAATCGTCAACCTCGTCGCTCGCATTGCCAGCGGCAGACCAGGGCGCAGGCTGGTGTTCAACGGACATCTGGACACTTTCCCGATCGGGGAGGATCTCGGCTGGACGGTGCCGCCGCTGGGTGGCCTGGTTCGCGATGGGCGGCTGTACGGCCGCGGCGTGTCCGACATGAAGGCCGGCATTGCGGCGTCGATCGCCGCGGCCACCGTGCTGGCCGGACGCAGGCAAGACTGGTCCGGCGAAGTGGTCTTGACCCTGGCCGGTGACGAAGAAAGCATGGGCCGCCTCGGCACGCAGTGGCTGCTGGAGAACGTTCCCGAGGCCCGCGGCGACGCCATGGTCAGCGGCGACGTTGGTTCCCCGCTGGTCGTGCGTTTTGGTGAAAAAGGCCTGTTCTGGATCGAGGTCAGCGCAACCGGCAAGCCGGCCCATGGTGCCCATGTGCACAAGGGCGTCAATGCCATCGATCGCCTGCGCGTCGCTTTGGATGCGGTCAAGAAGCTCGAGCTGTTGAAGGTCGATGCGCCGGCCGAGATTGGTGCGGCCATCGCTGTCGCAGCTCCGGTATCCGAACCGATGTCCGGAATCGGCGAAAGCGAGGTGCTGCAGCGGGTCACCGTGAACATTGGCACCATCGATGGTGGCGTTTCGCCCAACCTGATACCCACCTTCGCGCGCGCCCAGGGCGACATCCGCCTGCCGGTGGGCGTCGGCACGCAGCAACTCATCGACTGCCTCGACGAATGGCTTGGGCCGATGGTTGGGGTCAGCTGGAAGGTCGTTCAGCGTTATGAGCCCAGCTTCACCGCGCCTGACCACGAGATCGTGCAGCGGGCCTTGTCGGCATCGGCGCGGGTGACCGGGGGTGTGCCCGTCGCCAACATGCGTGTGGGTGCATCGGACGCGCGGCTGTACCGGGCCGCCGGTGTTCCGACCATCGTGCTGGGATGCACGCCGCACGGCATGGGCGGCCCCGACGAACATGTCTTCGTCGATGAACTGGTGAGTGTCGCGAAAATCCATGCACTGGTCGCCTTCGGCTACCTGGGCCAGCAGCCTGCGGCATGACCCACCCCACACCGCGGATGTCTCGGCATGGCGGCCACGCCGGATTTCTGGTGCGGCTTGCGCACGGCACGATGGAGGAGGTGGTTTCGAGCCACCTTCGGATAGCGGGGTGGCGGCCTTCCGCATGCATGAACCATGCATAGGCGCAGCTTTCTGCACGAAGCCAACGCATGACCTCCTCGCCAGCACAGTGGCAAGCGTGAGATGCAGCAGCTCGCGAACGCGGGGGCGCCGGTGAAGTTCCTCCGTCAAATCTGCAGGTCGTAATCGATCAC
>JBFJZP010000896.1:0-1433 GCA_041622095.1 Burkholderiaceae bacterium
AGGCGCAACGCGTCAAGCTGGCGCTGGAGTTGTCCAAGCGCGATACCGGGCGCACGCTGTACATCCTGGACGAACCGACCACCGGCCTGCATTTCGCCGACATCGCCTTGCTGCTCAAGGTGCTGCAACACCTGCGCGACGCCGGCAACACCATCGTCGTGATCGAACACAACCTGGACGTCATCAAGACCGCCGACTGGATCATCGACATGGGTCCGGAGGGCGGCGCCGGCGGTGGCTCCGTGGTGGGCGAGGGCACGCCGGAGGACATCGCGGCGAACCCGGCCAGCCATACCGGGGTGTATCTGAAAAGGGTGTTGTAGCGGTGCCTGGATGCGGGTGCGGGCCGTGACGGCAGCGTATCTGCCCCGGCACCAGCCGGAGGCCGGCCGAGATGGTGTGCGGTGTCCGAACGACGCGCCGTCGACGTCGCAGCGCACGCGCCGCGCGGCCCTGACAAGCGCCTACAGCAAGCCTTCTTCGCCCAGCACCTTGCGCGCAACGCGGAAACACTCGAGTGCCTGCGGCACGCCGCAATAGATGCCGATGACATGGATGATGGCGCGGATCTCGTTCTTGCTCACGCCATTGGTCAAGGCGCCGCGGCAGTGGATCTCCCATTCATGCATCTTGCCCAGCGCGCCGATCATCGAGAGGTTCATCATCGACCGGGTCTTGGCGTCGATGGTCTCGTCGCCCCAGCCGAAACCCCAGCACCATTCGGTCATCGCCTGCTGGAACGGCAACGTGAAGTCGTCGGCGGCGGCCAGGTTCTTCTCTACATAGTCGGCGCCCAATGTGGCCTTGCGTTGCGCCAGGCCCTTGTCGAATAACTGCTTGTCCATGGTTTGACTCCGGCAAACCGGCAGGATCGGGCGCCGCCAACCGGAGCCCTGGCGGCCGGGAAGCGGCATTGTCGCCTGCCCGCCGCGGCCGGACCCGACCCGCCGCGAAAGCAGCCGCGCAAGGAAAGGGACGGTGCATGCCGCCGGCGAGGGTCGGGGATTCAGCACGCAGCTCGGGCTTCGGAACCCTTCCAATCGCAGCCCTGGGGTAAGTCCTAGGAGAATCGACCGCGCCATCGGCGCCATCCTGTACACAATGAGCGGGCGCCGCTTGCGCAGGCAAACTGCCGGCGACACCGGTCGAGGGCAGGACACAAACGACTTTCGGGAGAACCCATGGCCAAGGACTTCACGCAGATGGAGGACAGCAACCGCTCGTCCAACCCTTCGATCCACGATGTTTCCGATCCGGCGCGCCGCATGGTCTTGCGTGGTGGTGCTGGCGGGGCGCTGGCGGCGCTGCTGGCGCCACTGGCCGGTTGCGCGTTGCCGGCAGCCCCGTATGACGGACCCATGCTCGGTTTCAAGGGCATACCGCCCGGCGCCGGCGACAAGCTGGTGGTGCCGGATGGTTATGTGGCCAAGGCC
>JBFJZP010000897.1:0-1432 GCA_041622095.1 Burkholderiaceae bacterium
CCTTGATCGCCTTCTTGTAGTACGGGCCCCAGTCGACGATGCAAGAGGCCAGGTGGGCCTTGGGCGCGGCCGCGCTCATGTCGCTGTCCCAGCCGAAGGCGTACTTGCCGTTCTTCTCGGCCGTCTGCAGCACCGCGCTCGAGTCGGTGTTCTGGAACAGCACATCGGCGCCGCCGTTGATCAGCGACGTGGCTGCCTCGGTTTCCTTCGGTGGATTGAACCACTCGTTGACCCAGACCACCTTGGTCTTGATCTTCGGGTTGCTCGACTGCGCACCCATCGTGAAGCTGTTGATGTTGCGCAATACCTCGGGAATCGGGATCGACGCGACCACGCCCAGCGTATTGCTCTTGGTCATCTTGCCGGCGATCACGCCGGCCATGTAGGCGCCTTCGTAGGTGCGGCTGTCATAGGTGCGCATGTTCTCGGCCTGCTTGTAGCCGGTGGCATGTTCGAACTTCACGTCCTTGAAGTCGGCCGCAACCTTGAGCATCGGCTCCATGTAGCCGAAGGTGGTGCCGAACACCAGCTTGTTGCCCTGGCTGGCCATGTCGCGCAGCACCCGCTCGGCGTCGGCCGATTCAGGCACGTTCTCGACGAAGGAGGTCACCACCTTGTCGCCGAACTCCTGCTCGACCGCCTTGCGGCCCTGATCGTGCGCGAAGGTCCAGCCACCATCGCCAACCGGGCCGACATAGGCGAAGGCGATCTTCAGCGGCTCGGCTTTGGCCGGCTCCGGGGCGGCGGCAGGTGCCGGCGCGGGTGCGGGCGCGGCCTCCTCCTTCTTGCCGCAGCCAACCAGGGCGGCCGCAGCAACGGCTGACAGCGCCGCCATCTGGATCAGGGATCTTTTTTTCATGTCTGTCATGGTGGTCCTCAAGTGGGAAGTTTGCGGGAAAGCGATCATTATGCGGCCCTGAACAGGCGTCGATTCATGATCCGGGATAAAACGGTTTGCCGATCGAGACCGGCATGTTGATGCGGATCCACTGCGGATTACGCGAGATCAGCGCCAGCACCACGATCGTGGCCAGGTAGGGCAACATCGTCAGGAACTGGCTGGGCACCGCAATGCCGATCGCCTGCAGGTGGAACTGCAGCATGGTCACGCCGCCGAACAGGTAGGCGCCCATCAGGACACGCGCCGGTCGCCAGGTGGCGAAGGTGGTGAGCGCCAGCGCAATCCAGCCCTTGCCGGCCACCATGCCCTCGACCCACAAGGGCGTGTAGATGATCGACAGGTAGGCGCCGGCCAGGCCGCACAAGGCGCCGCCCACCACCACCGCCAGCAGCCGGATACGCCGCACCGGATAACCCAGCGCATGCGCCGACTCGGGGCTTTCGCCGACGCTGCGCAAGACCAGGCCGGCGCGGGTGCGGTACATGAACCAGAGCAGGCCGAGCGCGAACAGCACCGACAGGTAGACCAGCG
>JBFJZP010000898.1:0-1429 GCA_041622095.1 Burkholderiaceae bacterium
ACGGCGCCGCGGTGATGATCCAGCTGACCCACCTGGGCCGGCGCACCCGCTGGGACAAGGGCGACTGGCTGCCGGTGGTGTCGCCTTCGCACAACCGCGAGGCGGCGCACCGCGCCTTCCCCAAGCAGCTGGAAGACTGGGACATCGAGCGCATCATCAAGGACTACGCCGATGCGGCGGAGCGGATGCAGGCGACCGGGCTGGACGGCATCGAACTGCAGGCCT
This sequence comes from Burkholderiaceae bacterium, assembly GCA_041622095.1. Taxonomy (GTDB): domain Bacteria; phylum Pseudomonadota; class Gammaproteobacteria; order Burkholderiales; family Burkholderiaceae_C; genus CAISIP01. The sequence continues at coordinate 226 of JBFJZP010000898.1, forward strand.
ACGGCCACTTGATGGACCAGTTCTGGTCGCCGCTGACCAACGAACTGGATGCGCCTTATGGCGGTTCGCTGGACAACCGCCTGCGCTTCACCTTCGACGTGCTCAGCGCCATTCGCCAGCGCGTCGGCAACCAGTTCATCGTCGGCGTGCGCTACACCGCGGACGAAATGCTCAACGGCGGCCTGAACGCCGATGAAGGTATGGACATCTCGCGCCGGCTCAAGGCCAGCGGCATGGTCGACTTCCTCAACGTGATTCGCGGCCATATCGACACCGACGCCGGCCTGACCGACGTGATTCCGATCCAGGGCATGGCCAGCTCGCCGCACCTCGACTTTGCCGGGCAGATCCGCGCGGCCACCGACTTCCCGACCTTCCACGCCGCGAAAATTTCCGATGTCGCCACGGCGCGGCACGCCATCGCCTCGGGCAAGGTCGACATGATCGGCATGACCCGCGCGCACATGACCGACCCGCACCTGGTGCGCAAGCTGATCGAGGGCCGCGAGCAGGACATCCGTCCCTGCGTCGGCGCCAACTACTGCCTCGACCGCATCTACCAGGGCGGCGCGGCCTACTGCATCCACAACGCCGCCACCGGCCGCGAAACGACCATGCCCCATGAAATCCCCAAGGCCGCCAAACGGCGCAAGGTGGTGATCATCGGCGCCGGCCCGGCCGGCCTGGAAGCCGCACGGGTCGCCGGCGAACGCGGTCACCAGGTGTTGGTGTTCGAGGCAGCCAGCCATGCCGGTGGTCAGGTGCGCCTGACCGCACGCAGCCCACGTCGGCGCGAGATGCTCGGCATCATCGACTGGCGCATGGAACAATGCGCGGCGCTGGGCGTCGAGTTCCGCTTCAATACCTGGGCCGACGCCGAGACCATCCGCGCCGAGCAGGCCGACGTGGTCATAGTCGCCACCGGCGGCTTCCCCCACACCGAGATCCTCAGCGCCGGCAACGAGCTGGTGGTGTCGGCCTGGGACATCATCTCCGGCGACGTCAAGCCGGGCAGCAACGTGCTGCTGTTCGACGACGCCGGCGACCACACCGCCCTGCAGGCCGCCGAGTTCATCGCCCAGAGCGGCGCCAAGCTGGAGATCATGACCCCGGACCGCAGCTTCGCCCCGGAGGTGATGGCGATGAACCTGGTGCCCTACATGCGCTCGCTGCAGAAGCTCGACACCACCTTCACCGTCACCTA
>JBFJZP010000899.1:0-1427 GCA_041622095.1 Burkholderiaceae bacterium
CTGCATCGACTGGTGTGTTCAGCCGCAGGTCCACACCCAGCCGCATCAGTTCGCGTTCGTACCAGTCGATCAGCTCCAGTATCTGCGTGCGCCGCGGTTGCAGCCCGGCCAGCCGGAACGCGCCACCCAGCCGGGGGCCGGCCTCGGCGAGGCTGACCCGGTACCCCCGTTCGGCTGCGACCCGCGCCGCCTCCAGCCCGGCGGGGCCGCCACCGACGACCAGGATATGGCGTCGCGTGGCAGCCGGTATGAACCGGTCGCCGCCCCATTCGAACTCGCGCCCGGCCGACGGGTTGACCAGGCAGGAGATCCAGTAGTCGCGCGAGCGCCGCCCCCAGCACATCTGGTTGCAGGAGATGCAGCCACGCACCTGCTCCGCATGCCCGGAACCGGCCTTGTTGGCCAGGTGCGGATAGGCGATCTGTCCGCGCACGATGCTGACCATGTCGGCCTGGCCGGACGCCACCACATAGTCGGCGTTTTCCGGCGTGCGGATATGGCTTTCCGCCATCACCCTGGCGTGTGACACGACCTTCTTCAGCGCCTCGGCCAGCGGCGCGCCGAGCTTGTCGGCGAACTGGAAGGTCGGCATCAGTTCGGCGAAGTTGAAATAACCACCGGTGCCGCAGCTGATGTAGTCGATCAGCCGACGTTCGTCTAGCCACTGCGCCACCTCGCACAAGGCCTCGATCGTGAGCGCGATCTCGACGCCGCTGTCGACGCTGGCATTCAGGCCGATGATGAAGTCCTCGCCGACCTGGCGGCGCGTGCGTTCGATGATCTCGCGCGTGAAGCGCATCCGGTTCTCCAGCGCTCCGCCCCAGCGATCGGTGCGCCGGTTCGACCACGGCAACCAGAACTGTTCGATCAGACCGTTGTAGGCACCGAACAACTCGACGCCGTCGAAGCCGGATCGTTGTGCACGTACCGCCGCTGCCACGAAGCCATCGATGATTTCCTCGATTTCCGACTCCGTCATCGCATGACTGCCGTCGGCATCGTGGTACGAGGGCAGTCCGCTCGGCGACCAGTGAGCGGAATACGAGTTGTCGAAGTCGCCGTGTTGCCCTACGTGGTAGAGCTGCTGCAGCATCACCGCACCTTCTGCGTGGCATGCATCGGTGATGCGACGCAGCGGTTCGATGATCGCGTCGCTGGAGTGCCGCATGTTGCCGCGTGTCAGCACCGCGGTCGCATGCACCGGCACCGGCTCGACGACGATCATCGCGGCGCCGCCCCGGGCGCGTTCCAGGTAATAACCCAGGTGCCGGTCGCCGGGTAGACCTTGCTCCGCCATGTTGGCGGTATGGGCGCCGAACACGATCCGGTTGCGCAGGGTCTTGTGGCGCAGCTGCAGCGGGCTGAACAGGTGCGGGAAGGCCTGTGCCACTTACAGGTCCTTCACCAGCCGCAACGCATCGTAGATC
>JBFJZP010000900.1:0-1422 GCA_041622095.1 Burkholderiaceae bacterium
CACCGCGATGGTCACGGGCCGACTCGCCGTGAAGCGGACCACGCTGGAGTTGAGGGGCGTGAACGGAACCGCATCGACGGCCAGCAATCTCCCGTTGACGTAGAGCTCGAAATAGTTGTCCGCAAAGACATATGCGACAAATGCCGCGCGTCCACCGGCGTCGCGCACGGGAATGGTCGCCAGGTCGACGTCCGCCAGGCCGGCGAGTATCTTGCCCGCACATTCGTTGTACAGGTCTGCGGCCTTGGTGGCACTCTTGAAATGGGTCAGGGCCGGAACCGTCCAGACCCTTCCGTCTTCCGAGGTGATGCAGCCGACGGCGCTGATACGGCTTCTCCCGCCGCACTCGAACAAGCCCGGATCGACTTGCCTGGCAGGCACCCGGGTAAAGCTTGGCTGCTGCGCGAAGGCGGATGCTGCCAGCACCGCGATGCCCAGGCTGAGGATGGCGTTTTTCATCCGCGCTGCTCCTCGCAAGCTCGCATGGGGATAACTCCTGCCGGCATGGCGGTATTCTGGAAACCAAGTGTGCAGACATGATGGAGAAAGCGGTGTTTTGTGGACGCCAGTGCATCCTGCACGCGCGCCCTTGCACCACCACCGCTGGACGCAAGCAATGCTGCACCGGCCGCGTCGGGCCCGGATCGCTGGCGCGCAGCGGCGTTCAGCGTGCGCTGTCGTGTGCGATGGTCGGCGCCGCGGTGTCCGTCGCTTGCGCTTGCAGCAGGCCGGCGTGCGCGGCCCGTTTGACCGCCTCGGTCAGTCGTTGCGCCGACGGCGGTTCACGCGTCCAGTGTTGCCAGTACAGCATCACGTCGACCGCCGCGCCCGGCACCAGCTCGACCAGTGCCGGCCGCTGGGCCAGATGCTGCTGCGGCACCATGCCCCAGCCCATGCCCAGTTCGATCGCGGTCTCGAAGGCGTCGATCGCCGGTGCGAAGTGGCGTGGATAGTTCGGCTGCTGCAAGCCGAAGTGGTGATGCAGGAAGGCGTCCTGCAATGCGTCCTTGCGGTTGAAGATGATTGCCGGCTGCGCCAGCAACCGGTGCGCCGATACTGCGCCGCTCGGGGTGCGGCAACGCTGCGCCATGGCGGCCGACGCGACGCAGTGGTAACGCATCACGCCCAGCGGCTCGGCGACACAGCCGCGCATCGCCTCGGCCAGGGTGGTGACGCAGCCGACCACGTCCCCGCTCCTCAAGGCATCGTGGGTGTGGTCCTGGTCGTCGATGACGATTTCGAGCAGCAGGTGGTGCTTTTGCAACAGTGGCGCGACGCCGGGCAGAAACCAGCTCGCCACCGAGTCGGCGTTGATGGCCACGCTCAGGCTTTGCCAACGCGCAGCGCCGGCCTTGCCCCGGGCACCGCCTTGCAGCGTGCCCAGCAGGTCGGACTCCATCATGCGCACCTGCTTGACATGGG
>JBFJZP010000901.1:0-1421 GCA_041622095.1 Burkholderiaceae bacterium
ACCGTCCGGCGGCAGGTAATGGCTGTAGTTCAAGCCCATGGTCTGGCCGGCGCCGGTGCTGGTGAAGGCGCCGTAGTTGCCGACCACGGTGGAGCGGGTGTAGCTGGCGCCCACCACGCCACCCGCACGGTAGACCGGAATGCGGTAATTCAGGCCCAGCTGGCGGACATCGTCGAATCGCTCGATCGACGTGGTGTAGGCGCCGACGAAATGGTGGTCGCGGTCGAACAGATTGGAGTGCCCGCCGGCTACCGTCAGGCGGTCGCGCCCGGTCTCACGGGCGCCGGTGTTGGCCAGGCCGACTGAAAAGTTCCACGGCCGCGACTCCTTGACCACGATGCGCGCATCGATCTGGTCGATCACCTCGGATTCCTTCAGTGCGATCTGGATCTGCTTGCCCTGGCTTTCGTTCGCGATGGCAGTCTGCACCGCCAGCGTCTTGAAGTTCGGCGCCTCGCCTTCGGCCAGCTCCGGCACGCTGGCACGGATGTTCGCTTCGTCGTAACGCTGCAACCCATCCACCGTGATCTTGCCGATGGTGAACTTGACGATGTCCAGCCGGACATTGGCACCGACCGTCTGCGGCGGCAATACCACGCGGTGCAGGCCGAAGCCACGCTCCTTGAGTGCGGCTTCAAGCGCGCTGGTCGCCTTCTGCAAGGTGTCGATGGTGGCGTCGCTGCGCAGGTATGGCGCCAGCAAGCGAACGGTCTCGCCTTCGGGCAGGGGGTTGTCGCCCAATACGTCGAAACCGCGGATGGTGAACACCGGCTTGACCGGCGCCGTGGTCGTGGTCTGGGCGCCGCTGCTGCTGTGGCCCAGCGCCAGCGCCAGGATCGTCAGCTGCAGTCCTCCGATGGCGCGCCGAGCTGCCATATGGCGCAATGAACGGGCGACCGGCTGGTGGCCCGCGTTGAATGTCTGGGGCATGGTCACGGGTGGTCGGTTCAGCGGCATACGTTGGCCACGCGGTTGGTGGTTTCGCTCAGGATGCTTTGCAGCATGGGATTGGGGCTATCGGGCTTGATTGTGCGGTCGAATTCGAGGAACAACGGCATCAGGAGCGGCCGGATGGTGGCGCCGTTCAGCGCGGCAAAGCCGGTTTCCCCTTTGCCCAGCTGCAGTGTTTCGCTGGCGGTCGTGATCTCGATATGGCCATCGCGCACGAACACATACAGGCCTTGTTCGTCGGCCGGCATGGCCACGCTGGCAAACAGCTGTGCGGTGTCGACCGGCACCGTATCCGGCCGCGGCAGGTCTTCCAGGATGGGCGAATTGATAGCCCGCATGCCGGTGCTGCTGACGAACAGGCCCTGGCCCGCATTGAGCGTCTGCAGTGCGGTCTGCCCGGCGGTGCCGAACGAGCCGGTCGGTTCGACCTGGATGGTGCCCAGCCAGCTGAAGAAATTGCAGCTCTCGTC
>JBFJZP010000902.1:0-1417 GCA_041622095.1 Burkholderiaceae bacterium
CGCCAACACCCGCTGCGCCAGATCGGGCCGCCGATAACGCCCATGGCGCCGACCGGTCGTCGGCCCGGCAGGCTGCCGGCGCTGTCGCGCCGTCCGCACGACTGGCCGAGCCACCAACCCGCCCGGTCTCTCCCGCAGTGGATGTCCATGGCCTGGCCGCGGCCGGGGACTGGGCTGCGCTCGCCTCGCACCTGGCTGCCGGCATACCCGTCGACATCCGCGACAACCTGGGTCGAACGCTCTTGATGCGCGCGGCCGCCGCCGGGCAATTCGACATGGTGCGGCGGCTGCTTGACGCGGGGGCCGATTCGCGGCTGGTCGACAACAGTGGCAGGACGGCGGGAGACTGGGCCCGGGGCGTGGATCGGCTCGACATCGCCTTGCTGCTGGACGATGCGCAACGGGCCCGTGGCGCCGGGCGCTAATATGGTGGCCAGGCGATGAAACCATAACCAGGAGACACCATGGCCTTGTCCGATATCGAGATTGCGCAATCCGCCCGGCTCGAACCGATTCTTCAACTGGCGCAGGAGCGGCTGGGCATTCCGGCCGAAGCGCTGGAGCCGTATGGCCACTACAAGGCCAAGATCGACCTGGCCTGGCTCGACAAGCAGACCGGGCCGAACGGCAAGCTGGTGCTGGTCACCGCGATCAGCCCGACACCGGCGGGCGAGGGCAAGACCACCACCACTGTCGGCCTGGGGGATGCACTCAACCGCATCGGCAAACGCACGGTGATCGCCTTGCGTGAACCGTCGCTGGGTCCGGTGTTCGGCATGAAGGGCGGCGCCGCCGGCGGCGGCCATGCGCAGGTGGTACCGATGGAGGACATCAACCTGCATTTCACCGGCGACTTCAACGCGATTGCGCTGGCGCACAACCTGCTGGCTGCCTTGCTGGACAACCATATCCACCATGGCAACGTGCTCGGCTTCGATGTGCGGCGCATCGTGTGGCGCCGGGTGATGGACATGAACGACCGGGCTTTGCGCCACACGGTGGTGTCCATGGGCGGTCCCGGCAACGGATTCCCGCGCGAGGACGGTTTCGACATCGTCGTGGCCTCGGAGGTCATGGCGATCTTCTGCCTGGCCACCTCGCGCAAGGACCTGAAGGAGCGCCTGGGCAACATCATCGTCGGCTATACCCGCGAGCAGACTCCGATCCGCGCCAGCGACCTGAACGCGCACGGCGCGATGGCGGTGCTGCTCAAGGATGCGATCAAGCCCAACCTGGTGCAGACGCTGGAGAACAATCCGGCGATCATCCATGGCGGGCCGTTTGCCAACATCGCACATGGCTGCAATACCGTCACCGCCACGCAGGCCGCGCTCAAGCTGGGCGAATACGTGGTCACCGAGGCCGGCTTCGGCGCCGACCTGGGCGCGGAGAAGTTTGTCGACATCAAGTGCCGCAA
>JBFJZP010000903.1:0-1417 GCA_041622095.1 Burkholderiaceae bacterium
CGTTGCCTGCCGAGTCGCGCTACGACAGGGTGCGCAAGTGGATCGACGCGTGTATCGCACACCCCGCCGCACAACAAGTCACGCGCGAGCAGATCGTGAAGCTCTACTATGACTACGCCAAGGGCGCAGGCAACGGAGCCTTGCTACCCGGGCGAAAGGGATCGTCGTTCGTTTTTGAGCCCGATTGGCGGGTTCGCCCATGGCCACCGCGGGAAAAGTACGGGCACAGTGCCACTGACGACGAGTTGGGCTTGTGAGCAACAGGCGCGGTACCGGCAACAAATAACCTGTTGCTCGCGGTCGGACGAACACATCCATTCGCGCCCTGACGCGACAAGCCGGGCGACCGGCTCCACGGCTGTATCAGCGTGCGTTGTCGCCGCCGATCAGCCGATCCGCATAGACCTGCCAGGCACTGTTCTTCGTGTCGACGCCGTCGAACACGCCGGCCGTCGCCTGGTCCGCCACCCACTGCTGCTTGCTGGCGATGGCCGCCGCCATGAAGGGCTCGAAACCCGCCTCGCGCACCGTGTTGGCCGACTCGCGCATCTCCTCGGCGCGGCGCTGGCCGTGCTGCACCACGCGGCTGAAGAAATAGGCGCCCAGCTGTTGCCAGTCGATGCCCGGAAAGGTCTCCTGCAGCGTCGGGATCATGTGGTCTTCGACGCCGTAACGGCGCGCGGTGGTGTAGCTTTCGATGACCAGCGCCTCCAGGCCCTTGATCATCACGCTGCGGCACATCTTGATCGCGCTGGCCACGCCAAGCTGGTCCGACACCACGGTGGCGTCCATGCCCCAGGCGGTCAGCACCGGCACGAGTTCCGCCGCGCTCTTGCCGCCGAGCAACATCGGCACACGGATGCCATACGGTGGCACCGAGGTCATGACGCCGGCCTCGACATATCGGCCGCCCGCTGCCTCGATGCAATGCGCCGCCTGCTGCTTGGTGCCCGGCGAGGCCGAGTTCAGGTCCAGGAAGACCGTGCCGGGACGCAGGTGAGCGGCAGCCTGTTGCGCCACCTCCAGCGTGTGCGATGCGGTGACCGCAGAGATGATCAGCTCGCCAGCCGCGCACAGTGGCGCCATCGCATCACAAGCCTGGATGTCCGCCTGCGCGGCGTGGGCCCTGTGCGCCGTGGCGACGCGGGTGTCTTCGGCCACGAACTTCAGATCCCAGGCGGCAACCGAGGCCACCTGGCTGCGCAAGCCGGCGCCGAAGGTCTTGCCGACCTCACCGTAGCCGATCAGTCCGATACGCTGCAACTGCATGCCCTTGCCCCTGAATCCGCGTGTATGACCGCTTATTGTGTCGGGATCCTGGCGCGTACGATCACGTCGCCCCAGCGCCTGGTTTCGCTGGCCAGCAGTTCGGCCGCCTGCTCCGGCGTACTGGCCTGGGCGTCCATGTTCAGCGCAC
>JBFJZP010000904.1:0-1416 GCA_041622095.1 Burkholderiaceae bacterium
GTCGGCACGCCGCTGTTCCTGATCATGTGGGCGGCCTTGTCCTACGGCCTGATCCGTCAGTACGGCTTGTGATGTAGCGTCCGCGGCCTGCGCGGCGGGCCCGGCCGGCGCAGGGTCGCGGTGCCGCGCTACCGGGCTGCTCAGGCCCGGTTCAAATATCGTACAGGCGTGCGGCGCGCAATTCGCCCCACAAGGCCACCTGCGCCGCCGTGCCCAGGTGCTGGCGCAGCGCGTATTCACCACGCACATAGGCCAGGCCGACGCAGGCGCCGGCTTTCGGGCTCCACCCCGCGGATGTGATGTCGCCGACCGGCTCGCCGCCGAGCATGATGGTCTCGCCGCCCCACGGGTACATCGCGGCGTCGTCCATGACCAGTCGCACCAGCTTCTTGCGCAGGGCCTGACCCTGTTTCTGGCGCAAGGCGTCCTGTCCTATGAACGGTGTGGCCTTGTCCAACTGCACGGCAAACATCATGCCGGCTTCCAGCGGCGTCTCGTCCGGGCCGATCTCGGCGCCCCAGGCGCGCCGGCCCATCTCGACGCGCAGCGCGTCGAGTGCGTAATAACCGGCGTCGCGCAGCCCCAGGTCCGCGCCCGCTTCGGTCAAGGCCTGGTAGACATGGCGCATCATTTCCACCGGCACATACAACTCGTAACCCGGGCCGCCGACATAACTCATGCGCGCGGCGCGCACCCGGGCAAAACCCAGGTCGATCAGCCGGGTCCAGGCGAACTTCAGCGGATCGCTGCCGAATGCATCGCCGCTGACCCGTGCCAGCAGTGCGTCCGCATTCGGCCCCATGATCGACAACACGCCATACAGCGCCGACAAATCGGTCAGGATCGCGTGTTCGCTCGGCTCGATGTGGCGCGAGATCCAGTCGAAATCGCGCGTGGTCTGGCCCGATCCGGTGACGATCAGGAAACGGTCGCCGAAGCGGTCGGGTTTCTGCCGGATGATGGTCAGGTCGCTCTCGAAGCCGCCGCGGGCGTTGAGCATGGCGGTATAGACCATCTTGTCGACCGGGATGTCGATGTTGTTCGCGCACAGGCGTTGCAATACCGCCAGCGCGCCGTGGCCTTGCAGTTGCAGCTTGGAGAACGAACTCTGGTCGTAGAGCGCGACCGCCTCGCGTGTGGCGCGTTGTTCTTCGATGACGCTGGCCAGCCAATGCGGCTTGTCCAGCGTATGCGCTGGCGCCGGCGCGCCGTCCGGCCGGAAGTAGTTGGCCCGCTCCCAGCCGTTTTTGCTGCCGAACTCGGCGCCCTTGGCCAACAGCGCGTCATACAGTGGCGAGGTGCGCAATGGCCGTGCGGTCTCCAGCTCCTGGCGCGGCCAGCGCATCGCATAGTGCAGGCCCAGCGTCTCGGCGGTGCGCTCGAACAAGGCCTTGCGGTTGCCGGTGAAAGCGGCAA
>JBFJZP010000905.1:0-1414 GCA_041622095.1 Burkholderiaceae bacterium
GGCCTCCAGCGCCCTGGCCACGCGTTCGTGCTGTTCCTGCCGGCGCCCGGTGAGCAGGCTGTGCAACAGCGCTTCCTGGAGTAGCGCGTTCTTGAAACGGTACACACCGTCCTGTGGCTCGCGCACGATCAATTCCAGCTTCTCCAGCCCTTGCGCCACTACAACTGCTCCATCCTCCAGCGAAGCCGCCGCTGCCGCCACGTCCAGGTCGAAGCGCCGTCCCACGACGCTGGCGGCCTGCATCAGGGCGCGCTGCCCGGCATCGAGTTCATCCAGCCGGCCCATCAAGAGGTTTTCCAGATTGGAGGGCAAGGTCTGCGCCAGCGAGGGGTCGAACGACCAGCCGGTGTCACTGTTGCCTAGTGCGCCGCGATCCTGCATCGACAACACGATCTCCTCGGCAAACAGCGGGTTGCCCTCGGCCTTGTCGATGATCAATTCCGAAAGGCCATCGGGCAGCCGCTCGATGCCAAGCCTGTGGCGCAGCAGTTCTTCGATGGCGCTCTGGGGCAGCGCCTTGAGCGGGATCACGGTGGTGACTGCAAGCGCAGACCAGGGCGTCGTGTGGGGCGGGCGGTAGGTGCAAACCAGCAGCAGGCGGATGCCCGAGCCGATGACGAGTGTCAGCAACTCGGCCGACGGCTCGTCGATCCATTGCACATCCTCGATCACCAGCACCACCTCCGATACCTGGCAGCGCTCCCGGAGCAGCCGCGCCAACAGGTCGCGTGTGCGAATGCCGGCGAGCTCGGCATTTTCCTTGCTGAAGTCGGCGCCGTCGACCTGGTAACCCAGCAGGTTGAGCAGATAGTCGGCATGGTCGCCGGCGTCTATTCCCAGCAGTGCCAAGCCGCGCGCAATCTTGGAACTGGCCAGATCGCGCGCGGCGCCGGTATCGATGCGAAATGCGTTGCGCACGACGTCGATCAGGGGCCGAAATGCGCCGCCCCGTCCGCCGGACTGGCATTGGCCCTGCAACAGCATCGCCTTGCCGGCTTTCCGTCGAGTGCAGAACTCGTGCACCAGGCGCGACTTGCCCATGCCGGCTTCGCCACTCAGCTCGACCACCCGGGTCGCGCCGGCGCGGACCTGCGACCAGAGGTTTTCCATCCGGTCCAGTTCCTGCCCCCGGCCGACAAAGCCGGTCAAACCGCGCCCGGCCAGTACCTGGAACCGGCTGACGTCGCGCACGACCGCGTTGAGCTGGTAGATCTGGATTGGCTGGGACTTACCCTTGACTGGGTGGGTGCCCATATCGGTGGAGTCGATCTGCCCCTGCACCAACTGGTGGAGTTCCTGACTGAGCAGCACCTGGCCGGGTTCGGCCAGACCCTGCAGCCGCGAGGTCAGGTTGACGGTATCGCCGACGGCGCGGTATTCGACATGCTTGCCGTCGCCCATTGCGCCCATCACC
>JBFJZP010000906.1:0-1413 GCA_041622095.1 Burkholderiaceae bacterium
GATCGCCTGCGCCGTTGCATGGGCGCGCGCCAGGTCGCTGCTGTAGATCGCGCTGACCGACTCATCGCTTGCCAGCGCCGCCGCCGCCTGCTGCGCCTGCCAGCGGCCTTTTTCGTTCAGCGGAATATCGATCTGGCCCTGGATGCGGGCACTGGCGTTCCAGTCGGTTTCGCCATGGCGAACGGCAATGATGCGGGTGGTGTCCATGCCCCGATTCTAGGATCCGGCTTCGATCAGGCTATGGCGGGCCAGGCCGGCGTGCGGCGCGCCGGCCCGGGTGCCGACATCGGGCTTCAACGCGGAATCTCGATCAGTACCTGGCGTGGCCCTTGGGGCGGGTTCGGGAAGTCGCGCAGCGCGGCTTCGAACATGGCCGGCAACACCGCTTCGTCGTCGGCCCAGTAGCCGTCGCTGCGGGCATTGCTCTCGAACACCAGCGCGCCGTCGGACAGGCGGCGCATCAGCAGGCTGACTTCGCGCCGGTACCAGGGCATCTCCATGCGGAGGAACGGTGCGGGGTAGTGGTAGACCACGCCATTGCGGGTCACGACCGGGTAGGCGGGATAGAAACCGCCTGTAAAAAACGGGTCGTCCCAGGGTGAGCGGGGGGCCTTGTGGATGCGCAGGTCGAAGCGCACGCTGTACTGCGGCGCGGTGTCGTCACGGCGCATGCCGACCTTGTCGAGCTCGGCCTGCACCATGTCCTGGATCCAGGCCTGTTGCTCCGCCAAGGCCTGCTGCGACGGCAGCAGTTCGAAGCGGTAGCTGGCCGGCACCGTGACCCCCTGGGCGGTGGTGTAGGCCCGCACGTCGGAATCGACGATGCGCATGCCGGAGCAACCGGCCAGCATCAGCACCAGCAAGCACCAGCCGAACCACCGTGTCGTCATATACCCGCGCCTCCAGTCCCTGTGCGTCGCTTGCGCGGCCCACCCGCGGCACGGCAGGGCCGTCGTATCGCCTCAGTCGCCGAATCGCACGACCTGCAGCGCCGGCGGACCTGCGGGTGCTGCGAATTCCTCGGCGTCGAATGCCTTGTCGCCGTCCACGCTCGGTACGCCAGTGGCCTTGAGACCCTTGAAGTCATGCCGCGTTCCGTCCATCAGGTGCGAAGGCACGACATTTTGTAACGCGGTGAACATGCTCTCGATGCGGCCGGGGTGATTTTTCTCCCAGTCCTGCAACATGCGCGCCACCTGTTTGCGCTGCAGATTCACCTGGCTGCCGCACAAGGTGCACGGAATGATCGGATAGGAACGAGCGGATGCAAACTCGGCGATGTCTTTTTCGGCGCGGGGCAGTTCGACGCCGCCAGCCACGCGGGCCGCCGCCTGCTGGCGCACGAACTGACGCACACCGTGCAACAGGGCGCCGCCGGTCCGCTGGAGGACGCCGATGGTCGGCAGAAAACGC
>JBFJZP010000907.1:0-1412 GCA_041622095.1 Burkholderiaceae bacterium
CCATAGTCTTGCGGCTGTTTGTGCTGGCCCAGTTCGCCGATGTTGCCCAGCAGCTCGTCACTGTCGTAGTGGGCATATCCGCTGTAGGTGGCGCTGGCGAACACGCCGCCGTCGAAGGCCAGCAGTGCCTGGTAGGCTCCCTCGGTCGGACGCAGCGGATCCCAGGCGCCGGTGTGGGCGCTGACGCTGCGCACCTGTCCGCCACCGAGCAGGCGCAGGATGTCGATCTGGTGCGTGGCCTGGCTGTGGATCACGCCGCCTCCGGCCTGGGTGTCGAGTTCTTCGGCGCGCCGCGGGCGGTAAAGGAAATCGGTGAAATTGAGCGCCGTGAGCATGCGCACCGCGCCGAATCGCCCGCTTTCGATCAACGCACGGGTACGCGCGATAGGCGCGTTGAAGCTGTGGCTGTGGCCGACGACCATGTGCACGCCGGCTGCCGTCGTCGCGGCGATCATCGCGCTGCATTGTTCCAGCGTGATTGCCATCGGCTTCTCCACCAACACGTGTTTGCCATGCGCCGCGGCGAGCAACACGTGTTCGGCATGGAACTGGTGTGGCGTGGCGACGTAAACGGCCTGTACCTCGGGGTCGGCGCACAAGGCCTCGACGCTGTCGTGACTGCGGCCGCCGAAATCGCTTTCAAAGCGCGCGCGGGCCTGCGCCAGCGGGTCGGCCGCGGCGACGAGCCGGATGCGCGGATCGGCGCTGAACGTGGGCAACATCAGCGTGAATGCGCGGCCCAGGCCGGCGACACCGATGCGCAGCGGCGCGGCCGGGCTCATCGCAGCGCCCCGGCGTCGCAGCTGCATGTGTCCGGCGGGCGGTTGGAATGGCGTGTCATCGATCGAGCACCAGTTCGCCGCCGTGCGCACGCGAGACACAGACCATGATGTGGGACTGCTTCTCGTCGTCGCCGAGCACCATGTCGCGGTGTTCGACGTCGCCCGACAACAGGCCGGTGCGGCACGAGCCACAGGTGCCGCTTTCACAGGAGCTGGGCACGCGCTGGCCGTTGGCGCGCAGCGCGTCGAGGATGCTCTGGTCGGCAGCCACCGGAATGCTGACACCGCTCTGGTGCAGGCGCACGGAAAACGGCACGTTCGCCGCGTAGGCACTGGCGTCGACGCCGAAACTCTCGAAATGGATGGCGCCCATGGGCCAATGGCCGGACATGTCGGCTACCGCGTCCATCAGGCCGCGCGGACCGCAGCAGTACACCTGGGCCTTACCCGGGGTCTCGAACACCGGCCAGAAGTCCAGCGCCTGCGCGATAACGCCATGGTCGTGGTGCAATTGGACCTGGCCGGCGAATTCGCTCTGCAGCAGGTCGCCGAACGCGGTGTTGTCGGCATCCCGCGTGCAGTAGATCAGCCTGAATTGCGCGTGACCCTGGGTCTTCAGGTGGCGCATCA
>JBFJZP010000908.1:0-1399 GCA_041622095.1 Burkholderiaceae bacterium
CAACGCGGCCGGCTCAGTGCTTCAAGCGGCCGGTCAGGTACGCCACCACATGGTCCAGCGTGTCGAGCTGCGCATAGTCTGCCTCGGGTATCTCGACGCCAAAGCGCTGGTGCAAACCCAGGATGACATTGAGCCAGTCCATCGAATCCAGATCCACCTGGGTCCGCAGCAGGCGATCGGGTGCCAGTTCGTCGGCGCCGACCTCCGGCGCGATCGACTGGATCGTGGCGATCACGCCGCCGCGGATGTTTTCGGGTGTCACATCGCCCTCCTCGCTCAAAGTGATTGCGGTTCCTGCAGCAAGGCGTGCAGCCGGGCCAGGAACATCGCACCCCGGTGGCCATCGCTGACCCGGTGGTCGGCACTCAGGCTGGCGGTGACCACCGGCAACGCCGCCAGCTTGCCGTCCTCCACCCAGGGCCGCTCGGAGATCCGGCCAAAACCGACCAGTGCGACCTGCGGCGGATAAATCACGCCGAACACCTGCTCCGCGCCCTGCTCACCCAGGTTCGTCACCGTGATGGTCGGATCGGACATCTCGGAACTGCGCAGGCTGCCGGCGCGGCAACGCCGCACCAGGTCGGCCAGTTCCAGCATCACGGTGTCCAGTTCCCGTCCACCGACATCGTGCAGCGCAGGTGCTATCAGCCCACCTTGTCGCAGCGAGATCGCAACCCCGATATGCGCCACTGCACTGGCCCGGAAGACACCGTCGACGAACAAGCCGTTCATCTCCGGAAAATCACGGGTGGCCAGCGCCACCGCCTTGAGCAACAAGGCCGCCGGCAACAGGCGCGCCGTCACCGGCCGCATTTCATTGGTGCGGCGCAGCCAGTCCAGCGCCTTGCGCATCGGTATCGTCTCGCACAGGTAGTAATGCGGTATGTCCTGCTTGGACTTGCGCATGGCCGCCGCGATCGCGCGCCGCATTTCGGCGTTGCGATCGATCGCCGCCGAACCGCCGGCCACGCTGGTGGCCGTCGGCACCGGGCCGGTGGGCCGGCCGGCCTCAGGTGGTGGAGCCGCTGCCGCTTGCTCGACATCCTGCAAGGTGATCGACCCCTGCATTCCGCTGCCGACCAACATGTCCAGCGCCAGGCCCAACTCCGCCGCACGCTTGCGCGCCGCTGGCGAGACCGGCTGGCGCGCCGGCGCGGCAGATGTCACGCAGGAGGATGGCTCGGAAGCCGGCGGCGCGGCGGGCACCAGTGTCTGCGGCACCGGTGTCTGCGGCACCGGCGTCCTGGTTGCGGCCGCCATCGGCCGGCCCGCCTTTTTCTTCGCCCGTGCCGCCCGGGCTGGCGCGGCCTCACCCGGCTCGCGCAGCGCGATGATCGGCGTGTCGACCGGGATCTCCCGGCCGATGTCCACCAGCAGTTCCTGTACCGTTCCGTCGGAC
>JBFJZP010000909.1:0-1387 GCA_041622095.1 Burkholderiaceae bacterium
AATGCAGCGGTTCAGGTCACGCGCCAGCACCGCCTGCTTCTGCTCCTCGGTCATCGGCCACTCATCCAGGTAGGCACGCTCGTCGGCCTTGAAGCGCGTGCGATTCTCCGCCTTCATCAAGGACATGCAGAACTGGTTCAGGTGGTAACCCTTGCGCGACTGCTCTGCATCGAAGATGGTGGTTCCCGGTACGTCCAGGTAGGGTTTGTCCAGCGACATGGTCTGCTCCTCGTCCTTCAGGCCCAGTACAGCCGTGTCGGGTTGTCGACCAGCAACCGGCGCTGCAGTTCGGCGGTGGTCGCGATCTGCGGTATGTAATCGACCAGCAAGCCATCGTCCGGCATGTGGTCCTTCAGGTTGGGATGCGGCCAGTCCGTGCCCCACAACACCCGGTCGGGGAAGGCCTCGACCAGCGTGCGCGCAAACGGCACCACGTCCTGGTAGGCATGCTGCTCGCCGTCCAGCGCCTTCGGGCCCTGGATCGACAAGCGCTCCGGGCAGCTGACCTTGCTCCAGATGTTGCCGTGTTCGCGCATCATCTTCAGGAACAGTGCGAACTCCGGACCATCCACCGGCTTGGACACATCCGGACGGCCCATGTGATCGACCACCACCGTCGTCGGCAAGGTGGTGAAGAAATCGTACAGCTGCGGCAGGTCCTGGGCCTCGAAATACACCACCACATGCCAGCCCAGCGGTGCAATGCGGCCGGCGATCTCGCGCAGAACCTCGCGCGGCGTGAAGTCCGCCAGGCGCTTGACGAAGTTGAAGCGGGTGCCCCGCACACCGGCGGCGTGCAGGTCCTTCAGCTGCGCGTCGGTCACGTCGCGGTTGACGGTGGCGACGCCACGCGCCTTGCCGTCGGAGGCCTCGAGCGCATCGACCAGCGCCCGGTTGTCGCTGCCATGGCAGGTGGCCTGCACGATCACGTTTTTGTCGAAACCCAGGTGGTCGCGCAGGGCGAACAGCTGCGCCTTCGAGGCATCGCACGGCGTGTACTTGCGCTCGGGCGCATACGGGAACACATCCCCCGGCCCGAATACATGGCAATGGGCGTCGACCGCTCCGGCCGGCAACTTGAATCGGGGTTTGCTCGGACCGTCGAACCAGTCCAGCCATCCGGGGGTCTTGGTGAATTCCATGCTGCGTGTTCTTCCCCGCGCGATCAGTCGATGTATTTCAGGCCGGCCTTCTCGAGCGCCGGTCGCATGTTGTACATGTCCAGGCCGAGCACCCCGGCCGCCAGCTTGGCGCGCTTCTCCGATTCGTTGGATTCGCGCGCAGCAGCCGCGTCGGCCACCTGTTGCGCCAGCGCGGCCGGCACCACCACCACGCCATCGTCGTCGGCGATGACGACATCACCCGGATTGACCTGGGCGCCAGCACA
>JBFJZP010000910.1:0-1387 GCA_041622095.1 Burkholderiaceae bacterium
CCGATCGGGTCGACCAGGATGCCTTCCCACCGCAGGACATTGGCGATCCGCGCCGTCGGCTGGATGCTGCGCAGCATCGGCGAGATCACCGTCGGGCCGGTCACCGAGACCAGCGCCCCGAACAGCAGGGAAAGCTGCCAGTCCAGGCCGACGATGAAGTGTGCCGCCGCGGCCATCACACCCCAGGTCACCGCCACGCCCACGCTGGTCAGGTTGCGGATGATACGGGCCACGTGGCGAATATCGGAAAACCGCAGCGTCAGGCTGCCTTCGAACAGGATGATCGCCACGCCCAACGAAATGACCGGGAACAACAGGTCGCCCAACAGCGCATCCGGATTGAAAACACCCAGCCACGGGCCCAGCAGCAGGCCGGCGATCAGCAGCGGCAGGATTGCCGGGAGGCGCATGCGCCAGGCCAGCCACTGGCAAACGACGCCGAGTGTCAGCAACAGTGCGATCTGCAAGGCTAGGTCGACGGCCGGCGGCATGGCGGAAGTTTCCCTCAAATAACGGCCCAAGGATACAATAACCCGGTTGCAGCGAGACCGTGCATGGATCAGGAACCGGAAAAGACCACCGACTTCGGATATCGGGAGGTGCCCGAACGTGACAAGGAACGCCTGGTCTACCGGGTGTTCGAATCCGTGGCGGGCAATTACGACCTGATGAACGATCTGATGTCGCTGGGCGTGCACCGCGCCTGGAAGCGCGATTTCGTCGCGAACAGCGGCGTGCGACTGGGCGACCGCGTCCTCGATCTGGCCGGCGGCACCGGGGACATCGCGGCCCTGCTGAGCGCGATCGTCGGGGCGAGCGGACAGGTGGTGCTGACCGACATCAACGACGCCATGCTGGACCTGGGCCGGCGCCGCCTCGAGGACCGCGGCATCGTTGGCAACGTCGCCTGCGCGCAGACCAATGCGGAGCGCCTGCCGTTCGGCGACGGCAGCTTCGACGCCGTTACGATGGCCTTCGGGTTGCGCAACGTGACGCACAAGGAGGCGGCTCTGGCAGAGATGTGGCGCGTGCTGAGACCGGGCGGCCGCGCCCTGGTCCTGGAATTCTCCGAGGTCCGGCACGAGCCGCTGAAAATGGCCTACGATGCATGGTCGTTCGGGGTGCTGCCCCTGCTCGGCAAGCTGATCGCCGATGACGAGGACAGCTACCGCTACCTGGCGGAGAGTATCCGCAAGCATCCGCCGCAGGAGGAACTGGCCGAAATGATGCGCGATGCCGGCTTCGAGGACGTCCGGTACCGCAACCTGACCGGCGGCATCGTGGCGATCCACACCGGGGTCCATGCCTGACGTGTCCGGTTACCGCACACCGCTGCCCGGCATCCTGGCCCTGATGCTGGAGACCGCCATCAACCGCGTGCTGGCCC
>JBFJZP010000911.1:0-1386 GCA_041622095.1 Burkholderiaceae bacterium
CCCACCACGATGGCGTCGTCCACCACGATGCCGATGGCCAGCACCAGGCCGAACAGCGACAGCGCATTGATGGAGAAGCCCAGCAGGTGCAGCACGGCAAAGGTGTCCACCACCGACACCGGCACGGCCAGCAGCGGGATGATGGAAGCGCGCCAGGTCTGCAGGAACAGGATCACCACCAGCACCACCAGCGCAATGGCTTCGAGCAGCGTGGTGATCACCGACTGGATGGAGGCGCGCACGAACTGCGTGGGGTCGTAGGCGATGCGGTATTCCACGCCCTCGGGCATGTTCTGCTGCAGTTCGGCCATGGTCTCGCGCACCTGGGCCGAGATATCGAGCGCGTTGGAGCCGGGCGCCTGGAACACGCCCATGCCCACGGCGGGCTTGTTGTTGAGCAAGGAGCGCAGCGAATAGTCGGAGGCGCCCATTTCCAGGCGGCCGATGTCGCGCAAGCGCGTCACGGCACCGTCGGCACCGGCTTTGACGATGATGTCGCCGAACTCTTCCTCGGTCTGCAAGCGGCCCTGGGCGTTGATGGACAACTGCATGTCCACGCCCGGCAGGCCCGGCGAAGCCCCGACCACACCGGCTGCGGCCTGCACGTTTTGCCCTCGGATGGCGCTCACCACATCGCTGGCCGAAAGGCCACGCTGCGCGACCTTTTGCGGGTCGAGCCAGACGCGCATGGAGTAGTCACCACCACCGAACACCTGCACCTGGCCCACGCCCTGGATGCGGGCCAACCGGTCCTTGACGTTGAGCACCGCGTAGTTGCGCAGGTAGTTGATGTCGTAACGGTCGTTGGGCGACACCAGGTGCACCACCATGGTGATGTCGGGCGCGCTCTTGACCGTGGTCACGCCCAGGCGGCGCACTTCCTCGGGCAGGCGCGGCGCGGCCTGCGACACCCGGTTCTGCACCAGTTGCTGGGCTTTGTCGGGGTCGGTGCCGAGCTGGAAGGTCACGGCCAGCGTCATCACGCCGTCGGTGGTGGCCTGGCTGCTCATATAGAGCATGCCCTCGACGCCATTGATGGCTTCCTCCAGCGGCGTGGCCACGGTCTCGGCGATGACCTGCGGATTGGCGCCGGGGTAGAACGCCGTTACTTGCACCGACGGCGGCACGACGTCCGGATACTCGCTGATCGGCAAGTTCGGGATCGCGACGAGGCCGGCCAGAAAGATGAACGTCGAGAGCACCGCCGCGAGAATCGGGCGATCGACGAAGGCCTTCGACAGATCCATGGATCAGCCTCCGGTCGCGTCGCCACTCGGCTGACCGGCCGCCAACGGCTCACTCATCGGCACGGCTTCCGGCGCGAGCGGCATGCCCGGAAAGAAGATCCTGCGCACGCCGTTGACGACAACGCGATCGTCGGGATCG
>JBFJZP010000912.1:0-1384 GCA_041622095.1 Burkholderiaceae bacterium
AGTGTGCGGGAGCAGCTGAGTCTGCTGCAGTCGCGCGGCGTCAAGCGTATCGTGGCCCTGCGCGGCGACATGCCCAGCCCGTACGGCGCCGAAGGCGAGTTTCGCCATGCGAACGACCTGGTCGAGTTCATCCGGGACGAGACCGGTGACCATTTCTTCCTGGAAGTGGCGGCATACCCGGAGACGCATCCGCGCGCGCGCAGCCCGGAGCATGACCTGCATGCCTTCGCGATGAAGGTCAAGAGTGGCGCCAATTCGTCCATCACGCAGTACTTCTACAACGCGGATGCGTATTTCCAGTTCGTCGACGATGCCAAGCGCCTGGGCGTCACCGTGCCGATCATCCCGGGCATCATGCCGATCACCAACTCCAGCCAGCTGATGCGGTTTTCCGACATGTGCGGTGCCGAAATCCCGCGCTGGATCAAGTTGCGCCTGCTCGCCTACCGTGACGACATCGCCTCGATCCGGGCCTTCGGGCTGGATGTGGTGACCAGCTTGTGCGAGCGCTTGCGCGCCGGTGGCGTGCCGGCGCTGCATTTCTACACGATGAACCAGAGTGCGCCGACGCTGGAGATTTGCCGGCGCCTGGGGCTTTGATCTGGCCGCTTGTCGCGGATCGCGTGCAAGCGGGCCGGTGCCGGTCGGATCGGTATACGAAGCAGCTAAGATAAGCCATCGTTTTTGACCCCGGGCGAAAGACCATGAAGATTCTCGTGACCGGCGCTGCCGGGTTCATCGGCATGACCACCACACTGCGCCTGCTGGAGCGTGGCGACGAGGTGGTCGGCCTGGACAACATGAACGACTACTACGATGTGACGCTCAAGGAGCGGCGGCTGGAGCGCCTCACGTCGCATCCGAACTTCCGCTTTGTCAAGGCGGATGTCGCCGATCGTCCGGGCATGGAGCAGCTGTTCGCGACCGAGAAATTCGAGCGGGTGATCCACCTGGCGGCCCAGGCCGGGGTGCGGTATTCGCTGCAGAACCCGCATGCCTATGTCGACAGCAATGTCGTGGGGTTCATGAACATCCTGGAGGGATGCCGCCACAACCAGGTGGGGCACCTGGTGTATGCGTCGAGTTCCAGTGTGTATGGCGGCAACACCCGGATGCCGTTTTCCGAGCACGACAGCGTCGACCACCCGGTCAGCATGTATGCGGCGACCAAGAAGGCCAATGAGCTGATGGCGCATACCTACAGCCATCTGTTCGGCTTGCCGACCACCGGATTGCGTTTTTTCACCGTCTACGGACCGTGGGGCCGCCCGGACATGGCGCTGTTCCTGTTCACCAAGGCGATCCTGGAAGGCCGTGCCATCGATGTCTTCAACGAAGGCAACATGCAGCGCGACTTCACCTATGTCGACGACATCGTCGAGGG
>JBFJZP010000913.1:0-1380 GCA_041622095.1 Burkholderiaceae bacterium
CATCAACGTGAAATCCGGTGGCCGGGGCCGGCTCTCGACGCTGGTCGCAGGCCTTTTCCTGCTCGTGATGGTGGTATTCCTGGGTGACTGGGTCAAGCAGATCCCGATGGCGGCGCTGGTCGCGGTGATGATCATGGTCTCCATCGGCACCTTCAACTGGGGTTCGATCCGCAGCCTGCGTGACCACCCGAAAAGCTCGAGTGTTGTCATGCTGGCGACGGTGGCGGTGACGGTGGCGACGCACGACCTGGCCAAGGGCGTATTGACCGGCGTGTTGTTGTCGGGCTTTTTCTTCGCGCACAAGGTCGGCCAAATCCTGCGCGTAGGTTCGTTGGCCGAGGATGAGGGCCGCCAGCGGACCTACCAGGTCATGGGCCAGGTGTTCTTCGCCACGGCGGACCGGTTTGTCAACGCCTTCGATTTCAAGGAGGTGATCGAGCGCGTGCGCATCGACGTGAGCCGTGCCCATTTCTGGGACATCACAGCGGTCAGTGCTCTGGATAAGGTGGTGCTCAAGTTTCGGCGCGAAGGTGCCGACGTCGAGATCATCGGACTGAATGAGGCCAGCGCGACCATGGTGGACAAGTTCGGCGTGCACGACAAGGACACCGACAACGATCTGCTGATTGGCCACTGACGCCGATTGCCACAGGAGCAAGACACGATGAATCTCGACAACAAGGTGTTGGCCTGTGTGGACCAGTCGCCGTATGCAGACCATGTGACCGACTATGCGGCCTGGGCTGCCCGCCGCATGGATGCGCCTCTCGAATTGCTGCATGTGATCGACCGGCATCCGGAGATCGGCAACAGCAACGACCACAGCGGCGCGTTGACGCCCAATGCGCAGGAGCATCTGCTCGACCAGTTGTCCAGCGACGATGCGGTGCGCACCAAGGCGGCGCGCGAGCAAGGCCGGATCTTTCTGAACCGCCTGCGCGAACGCGCATTGGCCGCCGGCGTCGTCCAGGTGGACATGCGCCAGCGCCACGGTCACCTGGACGAGACACTGCAGGACCAGCAGTCCGGGGTGCGGCTGTTCGTGCTCGGGCGTCGCGGTGAGTCCGCGGCCAACGCTACGCTGGAGCTTGGCAGCAACGTGGAGCGGGTCGCCCGTGCCTTGGAGCGGCCGATTCTCACGGTCACCGAAGGCTTTCGCGAACCGCGGCGGATCCTGATGGCGTTCGACGGCAGCGCGGTCACGCGCCGGGGCGTCGAAATGGTCGCTGGCAGTCCGCTGTTCCGCGGGATGCCGCTGGAGTTGCTGATGTCCGGCAAGGCGCGCCACGACGGCGTGCGCCAGATGGCCTGGGCGACCGATACCTTGTCGGCGGCGGGCTTCGAGGTCAAGGGCGACATTGTGCTCGGCGACCCGGAGAC
>JBFJZP010000914.1:0-1374 GCA_041622095.1 Burkholderiaceae bacterium
CTACGACGTGGTTCTGATGGACGTGCAGATGCCCGAGATGGATGGGCTGGAGGCATCGCGCCGCATCACCGCCCAATGGCCGAAGGGCAAGCGCCCGCGCATTGTGGCGATGACGGCCAACGCGATGCAGGGCGACCGCGAGGCCTGCCTGGCGGCGGGCATGGACGACTACGTGACCAAGCCGATCCGCGTCGACGCGCTGGTCGAGGCCCTGCTGGGCGCCACCGCCAGGGCGAAAGATGGCCATGGCTAGCCGAACCTCTGCAAGCGCAGGCGTTGTGCAGCACATCCGTGCGTTGGCCTGGAGCGGCCAGCACCTGGCAGCCATTGCGCACTGCGACCAGGCGCTCGGGCGTCGACGGTTGGCAGCGACACCATGGATGGAGTTGATGGGCTTGCGGGTCGAGTCCCTGGTCGCCCAGTGCCGGCTGGCCGAAGCCGCGGACGCGGCGGCGGCCATGCGCGCATCGGCCGACGCACACCCCGATCCGCTGCGGCGCGTGCGGGCGCGGGACAGCGAAGCCCTGGTGCTGATGCGGCGCGGCCGAAGCCACGATGCCGTCGCCGTGGCGCAGCAGGCACTGGACTGCGCAAGGCAGACGCCCGACCCGGCGCTGGTCGCCCACGGCATGCTGCGTCTGGGCGAGGCGCAGCTGCGTGACGGTCAGCACGCTGTCGCGCTGGCAACTGCGCGCCAGGCTCGCGATCAGTTCGCGCACATGGGTGACCCGGTGGGGCGTGGCCGCTGCCACTGGCTCATCGCCTTTGCGCACGACAGGATGGGGCAGCCGGCCGACTCGATCGCCGAGGCGCGAAAGGCCGCGGCGCTGGCCCGCGACGCAGGCGACCTTCCCGGTCTGGGCAACGCGCTGGTGGTGCAGAGTTTTGGCAGCAATGACATTGCCGATCGCAGGGAACTGCTGCGGCAGGCAGACAAGGCTTTCGAGCGCGCCGGGCAGGTGATGGGCCGTATGCTCGCTTTGGCCAGTCAGTGCCTGGTGCTTGCCGAGCTCGGCCTGTACCGGCAGGCGAACCGGCTGGGCCAGCCGATTGCCGAATTGACGCAACGCATCGGACTGCTCCACGGCCTTGCGCTGCACCGCGGGGCAGAAATCCGCTGGATGATCCATTTGGGCGAACTCGAAGCGGTCGATCGGTTGTGGCCCGCATATGCTGCGCTGGTCGATTCCGTCGACGTTCCCGAATGCCACCATGACCGCTCGATGTGCGCGGCCGAGCTGGCGATCGCGCGGGGTGACGCGACCAGGGCGATTGGAATCCTGCGTGCCTGTCTCGAGGCCATGGGCGGCGCGAACCAGACCCGCCGGATGCGCCTGGAGACCATGCTGGTCGGCGCGCTGCTGTCGGCGGGCA
>JBFJZP010000915.1:0-1374 GCA_041622095.1 Burkholderiaceae bacterium
AATGCCGGCCTGGCCGTGGCCTACGCCGGTCGCCGGCTCGGCCTGCCCGTCAGCGTGGTTGTCCCGACAACAACCCAGCAGCGCTCCATCGATCTCATCCAGGAGCAGGAGGCCGAGGTGACGGTGCGCGGCGAGGACTGGAACGCGGCCCACGAGCATGCACTCGAGTTGCAGACGGATGGCCGCATTCTGGTACATCCCTATGACGATCCCCTGCTCTGGGAAGGCCATGCGAGCCTGATCGATGAGGTCGCCACCGCCTGGCAGGGCGAGGCGCCCGATCTCGTGGTGCTCTCGGTGGGCGGCGGCGGTCTGCTGTGCGGTGTCATGCAGGGCATGGACCGGAACGGCTGGTCCGACACGGCGGTGCTTGCCGTGGAAACGCCGGGCGCCGCCTCATTCCACGCGGCCTGCCAGAAGGGGCAGCTGATCGCCATCGACCGGATCGACACGATCGCCGCATGTCTGGGCGCGCGGCAGGTCTCGCAACAGGCCTTCGAGTATGGCCAGCGGCCCGCGGTCAGCTCGGCGCTGGTCAGCGACGAAGCCGCATTGTCGGCCTGTCACGCCTTTCTTGACGATCACCGCACGCTGGTGGAACCCGCCTGCGGCGCCAGCCTTGCGGTGGCTTACGGGCAGCATCCGGCAGCGCGCGGCAGGCGGCGGGTCCTGGTCATCGTGTGCGGCGGCGCGGGCGTCACGCTCGAGCAGTTGCAGCGCTGGTCGAAGCAGCTGGAGCAATCCGATGACCAGCGCTGAGGCCCCCCTCTCCTTGTTCATGCCCCTGCACGATCAACTGCCCTCCGCCAGCAGCCCGCCGATTCCGCGCGACCCGCTGGCCAGCTGTCCGATGCATGACAATGCCGATGTCGAAGCTGACAGCAACCCGCCGCGATGCAAGGTGAATCGCCGCGTCGACAAGCTCTGCGCGAAGCTGCGGCGATGAGCGAGGCAACCACCGTTTCTTTCGAACCGCACCACACATCGCTTCAGACCCGGGACGGCATTCGCCTTGCCGTCAGCCGATGGCAGGCCGACGACCTGCCAAGGCCCGCGGTGCTGGTGCGCACACCCTACGGGCGCAGACGCTTCGGTGTCGCCCCCTGGACCCGCCTGGTCGAAGCCGGCTATGGGCTTGTCACCGTTGACGTGCGCGGCCGGGGTGACAGCGAAGGTGTCTGGAGGCCCTGGGTCAAGGATGACTTCGACGGCTACGACGTCATCGAGTGGGTCGCGGCCCAGACATGGTGCGATGGCAATGTGGCGACGATCGGCGGATCGTACGATGCGATCACGCAATGGTGGGCGGCAGAACAGCATCCCCCTCACCTGCGCTGCATGATTCCGATATCGGTATCGCCGCAACACGAGACC
>JBFJZP010000916.1:0-1373 GCA_041622095.1 Burkholderiaceae bacterium
CCGGCGCCGATCACGGCCACTCGCTGGCCGGCCTGCTTGCGCAGGCCGAGCAAATCGGCATAACCGATCACCTTTGCATGCCGGATGCCTTCGATCTCCGGCTCGAACGGCGTTACGCCGGTCGCAACCACGATCTTCTCGTAGCCGCCATTCGCCAGTTCGACAGCGCTGGGCCGGCAGCGCAGGTTCAGCTGGATGCCGTGCTGCGTCAGTCGGGTCCGGAAGTAGCGGACCAGTTCGTCGAATTCCTGCTTCCCCGGAACGGCGCGCGCCAGGTTCAGCTGCCCGCCGATATCTTCAGCGGCCTCGAACAGCGTGACGATGTGGCCACGCTCGGCGGCAGTCACCGCGCAGGCCAGCCCGGCCGCTCCGGCACCGATCACGGCGACCCGACGGGGGGCGCCAGGCGGAGGCATTTCGTCGAATTCGAGTTCGCGACCGGCACGTGGATTTACCAGGCAGGTGGCCGGCCGTTTGGTGAAGATGAAATCCAGGCAAGCCTGGTTGCAGGCGATGCAGGTATTGATGCTGTCCGGGCAGCCTTGTTCGGCCTTGCGCACGAAGTCGGCGTCAGCCAAGAAAGGCCGCGCCATCGATACCATGTCGGCATCGCCGCTGGCCAGGATCTGTTCGGCCATTCCGGGGGTGTTGATGCGGTTGGAGGCGATGACCGGGATCTTGACCGCGTGCTTGATGCGAGCGGCCGCGAAACGAAAGGCGGCGCGCGGCACCACATAGGCGATGGTCGGAACGCGAGCCTCATGCCAACCCACACCGGTGTTGATCACATCGGCGCCCGCGGCTTCGATGGCCTGCGCCAATGCAATGATTTCGTCGGCGGGGGCGCCGCCATCGACCAGATCGAGCGCCGAGATGCGGTACATGAGGAGGGCTCCGGCGCCCAGCCGCTGGCGCGTGCGACGCACGATCTCCACCGGCAGGCGGTGCCGGTTTTCGACACTGCCACCGAATTCGTCGACGCGATCGTTGGTGCGGGTAACGGTGAACTGATTGATGAAGTAGCCTTCGGATCCCATCACCTCGACGCCGTCAAAGCCGGCGCGCATGGCGAGTTCAGCGCAACGCACATAGTCCTCGATCGTTGCCCATACCTCGGCGGTGCCCAGGGTGCGCGGCACGCGGCGGTTGATCGGCGATGGAATGCTCGATGCGCCTGCCAATTGCGCGGTCTTGCCGTAGCGCCCGGTGTGCAGCACCTGCAGAATGATCTTGCCGCCCGCAGCATGGACGGCCTGTGGAATCGGACGCAGCGCGTCGGCATGGGCGGTCGTGAAGAGGTCGGGGCCATCCTCATCCAGGCGCGCAACTTCGTTCATTGCGTAGCCACCGGTCACCATCAGGCCGGCGCCGCC
>JBFJZP010000917.1:0-1373 GCA_041622095.1 Burkholderiaceae bacterium
AAGCCCATCTTGATGAGTTTCTGCGCGACCCGGAAGCCAGGCGCATCCTTCTCCACGATGAAAGCCGAGATGCCCTGCGAGCCCTTGTGCGGGTCCGTCTTGGCGTAAACCAGCAGCACGTCAGCCACCGGCCCGTTGGTGATGTAGATCTTGCTGCCATTGAGCACATACTCATCGCCGTCGCGCACCGCGGTCGTGCGCATCGAGCCCAGGGCATCCGAGCCGGCGCCAGGCTCGGTCAGACCCAGCGCGCCGATCAGGCTGCCATCCACCAGGCCCGGCACATACTTGCGCTTCTGCTCCTCGCTGGCATTGCGCAGCAGGTTGTGCAGGCACAGGTTCTCGTGCGCCACCCAGGACAGGGCCAGCGCGTAGTTCCAGCGGGAAAAGGCCTGCAGCACCAGGCCGCTGGCCATGATGTCCATGCCGGCGCCACCGTAGGACGGATCGGCGGTCACGCCGAAATAGCCATTCGCCCCGATCGCCGGGAAGGCCTGGTCCGGCCACCATTCCTCGTCATCCATGCGCTGCGCCAGCGGATACAGCTCCTTCTCGGCGAAGCGGTTGGCCTGGTGGAGGATCTCGGCCTCGTCATCGGACAGGCCGGTGAAGGCCTGCAGCACGCTCTGTCCAGTCATCTGTGATTCCATGGTTTCAGGTCAATCATGTCGATGCCCCGATCGCGTCAGGGCGAGCGGAGCAGGTGAAAGTGCACCCGCCGACCCGGCAGGGCGCCAGGCGGCCAGCAGCCGCCTGCGAGGCTCGAACGCGTGCACGCACGGCCGAACCCTCATTCATTTTCCATCGCGTCGACCAGGCCCCAGGCCAGGGCCAGTTCGGCACCAATCCGCTTGCCGGACAGGCCCAGCCAGGCCAGGCGCTGGCGCCCGATGCGCCGCGCGATGCTGATGCAGCCGCCGGCGCCGGGGATCAGGCCCATGCCCAGTTCCGGCAATTCGAACCAGGCATCGGGACGGGCCACGACCCGGCCCGCGAAGGCGGGGAACTCGATGCCGGAGCCGACGCAGGCGCCGTGCAGCACCACGGTGGTCCGCGCGGCCAGCGGCGCCAGGAAGCGCCCCGGCACGCTGAGGCGCCGGATCAGGTGGCCGCTGGCTGCATCCGGCACGCTGCCGAACTCACGCAGGTCCCCACCGGTGCTGAAGCAGGGTCCTCGCGCCCGGATCCGCAGTTCGACCGGACCCTCGCTTCCGGCCGCGCCGCGCAGAGCCTCGACCAGTGCGTCGCGCATCTCCACCGACATGGCATTGCGATTCGATGGCCGGTTCAGAACCAGATCCAGGCCACCACCCTGCAACTCCACGACCACCGCCGGCCCGGCATCCAGCGCGGGCGCGCTGGCCGGGCGGCGG
>JBFJZP010000918.1:0-1370 GCA_041622095.1 Burkholderiaceae bacterium
CAGGGCGATCATCACATATGCCAGCGCAACGGAGTTGCGGACAACCAGTGGCCGGCCGGTGTGACCGAGCGGTGCACGGGTCATCATCGCAAGCGTCATGCCGCCGATGGCGCCGATGCCCAGGACGTGCAGCGCCGCGCTCTGCGATGGAAAATCAACGAATACCGCACCCGCCATCGAGAACAATCCGAGCGGGATCCACAAGTACGCGAGGTGCAGACTCCACAAGATCGGCTCGCCGAGCACCGCGCCCGGCCGCCACAGGGCCTGGCGCCACAGGTTGGCAAGGCCGGCCGCGATGGCGGTGGCGCCGACGACAGTCTCGGACACAGGCAGCAATTGGCAGATCAGCACGACGACCACGCCGGCAATGCTGAGCAGCTCGATCGCTGAATGTTGCTTTGGATGGTTGTCCATCTCGCCGCGGCGCATCATCGCATTACGGGTGAACGACGGAACGACACGACCGCCAAGCACGGTGATCATCACGACGATATCGAGCATGGCAACGGCCAGCCCCCATGATGCCGTATCGTCGCTCCAGCCGAGCCATTCGGCGTGAACCGCGCCGTTGGCGCAGATCAACACGAGGATCATGATCAGAAAGACGCCGTTTCGTGCCTGCGGCCGCATTGCCAGGGCATAGGCAACCGCTCCGGCCAGCAACGGCAGATAGCTCATGTCCGCCAACGCCACCAGGTAGGCGGGAAGGAAACTGGAAAACCACATGGCCACGCGACCGATGAACCAGGCCGCAAGCAGGATCAGCAGCGGTGTGCCGGCTATGCGGCGCGCTCCGGTCCAGCCGGGCACCGCCGTCAGCATGAAACCGGTGATCACCGCCCCTGCATAGCCGAACAGCATCTCGTGGCCGTGCCACAGGTGAGCTGGCACGGCGATCGTCGGCTGCAGGATGACGGCGTTCATGCCGTGCAGCATCAGCCATGTGATCCAGGCCAGCATGGCAAGGATTGAATAGAGGCCGGCGGCAAGGAAAAACGGCCTGAAACCGATCGACAGCAGCGGAATCTGCCGATCAGGATCAGAATTCATCCCGCGCTCCTGTTGCTGGCGGTTGGCCATGGATCTCCAAGCTCCAGAACCGAGCCGTCGGGCAATTCGGCCAACACCGAAACTTCGGGAAACCGACTGACCAAGCGCGGCAGCGATGCACGATCGCTCACCGCCAGCGCCGTCGACAAGGCGTCGGCCATCAGTGCGCTGTCCGCGTGCACCGTGACCTGGACGATGTCGCGACCCGACCGGCCGGTTCGCGGATCGATAAGATGATGCCAGCGGCCGTCCGGGGTGAACCGGTTTGCCATACCCGCCGAGGTCGCGACCGCGCCGCCGGCCAGGGTGAACCTGCG
>JBFJZP010000919.1:0-1370 GCA_041622095.1 Burkholderiaceae bacterium
ATCTTCATGGTGGTCTTCTTCTCAGGAGTGGAGGTAGCCTTGTGCAGGAATCAGGCCATGGCGGGCCAGTGCCTCACCCGTCGTGGCCAGCAGGTCGTCCGGCAGATGTCGGCCGCAGAACAGGCGCGGCGCAGCCACTCGGCGGGCGTCGGGTCCGAACGCCATGAAGTGGTCTATCGCCTTGTTCGCATTCGTGAACAGGTTGCCATAGGGCAGCGCGGCAGCCGCTGAAAACGCGCTCGACACCACCGCTTCGAGCCGGGTCGACAAGGCATCCGCCTGTGCCCGGCGCCCATGGCGCAGATGGTCGATCAGCTCGGCCAGTTGTGGCCCCAGGCC
Organism: Burkholderiaceae bacterium; assembly: GCA_041622095.1. Classification (GTDB taxonomy): domain Bacteria; phylum Pseudomonadota; class Gammaproteobacteria; order Burkholderiales; family Burkholderiaceae_C; genus CAISIP01. The sequence continues at coordinate 340 of JBFJZP010000919.1, forward strand.
ATTGGCCGAGCTGAGCAGAAATCCGTCATACCGTCCGCCGGCGAGCTTGAGCTGCCGGCTGTAGTCTCCCTCGGCGCCCCGCATCAGATACAGGTCGTCCACGCCGGCCTCGGCAACGCGGTCCGTGCCGCTGGTGTCCTTGAACATGCGCAGATTCGGATGCCGCGCAGCCAGGGCGCGCACCGTCTGCGGCGCCACTTCATTGCCGGTGATCTGGGGCAACTGGTACAGCGTCGCCGGCAAGCCGGTGGCGAGCAAGCTGTCCATGACGTCGACAATGTCCTGCTGAGAACGGTCCTGCCCGTGCGGAGCACAGTAGGTGAAGCCTTGCACCGACGCGCTGCGCAGCGCTGCCATCGTGTCCCCGGTGCCCGCACGCTGCCGGAGCCATGCGGTGGTGCGCATCAGCGCATCGACCATGGTCTCGCGATCCGGCTTGAGGATCCCGATCAACAAACCGACGCCGCTTTCGACCGCCTCCTCCACCACGGTCGCCAGCAGAGCCTGCGTCTGTTCCTGCGACAGGGTCCAGCCGTCACCGGTGGACCCGGGTACGAGGAAACCGTCGACCGCCGGCCTCAGGAAGTCCATGTGGCGGCGCAACCGTGTGTGGTCGATCCCGCCGCTGCTGTCGAAAGGCGTCAACAACGGGCACCACAGACGCGCTCCGTCCTGTGGCGCGCCGCCTGTCTGCAAGTGCGTCCGAGGGGCCGAGACTGTGCTGCGAGAGTTCATGTGCCGCAGTGTAGGAATCGAACGCCATGCTGAACAAGCCCTTGTACATCATTTCAGATATGCTTTCAAAGCATGAACGACCCTCTCTTGAACCTGCGCCGGATCGAAGCTTTCCTGGCGGTTGTCGCGGCGCGCAGCATGTCGCGCGCTGCAACCCAGCTCGAAGTCGCACAGTCCGTCGTCACCCGGCATGTGGCAGCCCTGGAGGTGCAGCTCGGTTGCCGCCTGTTCGAGCGCACCGGGCGCGGCGTGACACCGACACCCGCCGGCGAACGGCTGGCACCGCGTCTGCGCGA
>JBFJZP010000920.1:0-1362 GCA_041622095.1 Burkholderiaceae bacterium
CCGCACCGATGCCGGCGCCGACGAAACCGAGTTCGGACAGCGGCGTGTCGCGGATGCGGGCCTCGCCGAACTCCTCCAGCAGCCCCTTGCTGACCGCATAGCTGCCGCCGTAGCGGCCCACGTCCTCGCCCATCACGAACACCCGCGGGTCGCGTTGCAGCGCCTCCTGCAAGGCCACATGCATCGCTTCGCGGTAACTGACCCGGCCGGCGCGCGCGGCTTTGGCCGCTTTGGCCGTCTTTCCCGATCCGGCCGCTTGCGGTTTCGCAGCGGCTCTCGAACGCGGCGCGGAGGTGGCGGCGGTCAGGTCGCCACCCCGATCATCGACCGGCGCAGCATCCGGTTTCGCAGCAGGCTTGCGGCCACGGCGTGGCGTCGCGGCTTTCATGCCGACACCCTGGAGGATTTGCGGACTTGCGGCTTGCCCCCGGACGATGGCGCCAGCACGTCGCGCAGCAAATCCTCGACCGGCTCCCACTGGCCGGACTCGGCAAACGCCACCGCCTGCTCGACCTCCCGGGCAACCTGCCGGTCGAGTTCGAGGAACTGCGGCTCGGTCAACAAACCCTGCTTCTTGAGCCGTGCGGTATAGGTGTGGATCGGGCCACGCGTCTTCCACTTCTGCACCTCGGCCTTGTCGCGGTACAACTCCGCATCGAACATCGAATGCGCGCGAAAGCGATAGGTGCGCAAATCCAGGAACAGCGGCGCCAGCGTGGTTCGCACCTGCTCCACTGCCGCCAGCGCCGTCTGGTGCACCTCCACCACATCCATGCCGTCGACACTGCAGGCCGCCATGCCATAGGACGCAGCCTTGGCACACAGGTCGACCCGCGACTCCGAGCGCGCCAGGGACGTGCCCATCGCGTACAGGTTGTTTTCGCAGCAGAACAACACCGGCAACTGCCACAGGGCCGCCAGGTTCATCGCCTCGTGAAACGCACCCTCGGCCACCGCCCCCTCACCGAAGAAACAGGCGGTCACCCGCGGTTCACCCAGTTGTCGCGCCGCCAGCGCCAAGCCGGTGGCCACCGGCAAGCCGCCGCCGACGATGGCGTTGCCGCCAAAGAGCCGGGTCTGCGCATCGAACAAGTGCATCGAGCCGCCGCGCCCGCGCGAGCAGCCCTCCACCTTGCCGTACATCTCCGCCATGATGCGGTCCATCGACACCCCGCGCAGCAAGGCATGGCCGTGCTCGCGGTAGGTCGCCACCACCGCATCGTCGGCGGTGAGGAGGCGCGAGACGCCGGTCGCGATCGCCTCCTCGCCCACATAGAGATGCAGGAAACCGCGGATCTTGGTCTCCTGGTAGAGCTGCGCGCAGCGCTCCTCGTAGCGGCGCACGAACACCATGTTGCGCAA
>JBFJZP010000921.1:0-1359 GCA_041622095.1 Burkholderiaceae bacterium
GCATCGGTAACATTCTTGATGAATTTGTACAGCGTGCCGCGTGTGGCTTTGTAAGGTGGCATTTCCCAGCTGCTGCGGCGCTTGGCCATTTCGGCGTCATCGACATTCACCGACAGTGAACGGGTCTCGGCATCGATGGTCACCGAATCGCCCTCCTCGATCAGGGCGATGGGTCCGCCCACGAAAGCTTCCGGCGCCACGTGACCGACCACCATGCCCCAGGTGCCGCCGGAGAAGCGGCCATCGGTGATCAGGCCGACGCTCTCGCCCAGGCCCTGACCCACCAGGGCCGCGGTCGGGGCCAGCATCTCGCGCATGCCCGGGCCGCCCTTGGGACCTTCGTAGCGGATCACCACCACGTCGCCCGCCTGGATGCGCCGGGCCAGGATCGCCTCCATGGCCTGCGCCTCGGAGTTGAACACCCGCGCCGGGCCGGTGATCGCCGGATTCTTCAGGCCGGTGATCTTGGCCACGCTGCCGGCCGGCGACAGGTTGCCCTTGAGGATGGCCAGATGGCCTTCCTTGTACAGGGGCTGATCGAAGGGCCGGATCACGTCCTGGTCGGCGCGCGGTTGCGACGGCACATCGGCCAGTTCCTGCGCCACGGTGCGGCCGGTGATGGTCAGGCAGTCGCCGTGGATCAGGCCGTTGTCCAGCAGGATCTTCATCACCTGCGGCACCCCGCCGGCGCGATGAAAATCGGTGGCCACGTACTTGCCGGAGGGCTTCAGGTCGCAGATCACCGGCACCTTCGCCCGCACCCGCTCGAAGTCGTCCAGGGTCCATTCCACCTCCGCCGCGTGGGCGATGGCCATGTAATGCAGCACGGCATTGGTGGAGCCGCCGGTGGCCATGACCACGGCAATGGCGTTCTCGATGGATTCGCGGGTGATGATGTCGCGCGGCTTCAGATCATTGCGGATCGCCTCGATGAGCACCCGGGCCGACTCGGCCACCGAATCCGCTTTTTCCGGGTCGGGGTTGGCCATCTGCGAGGAACCCAGCAGGCTCATGCCCAGGGCCTCGAAGGAGGAGGACATGGTGTTGGCGGTGAACATGCCGCCGCAGGCACCGAAGCTGGGGCAGGCATTGCGCTCGATGCCGTCAAAGTCTTCCTGGGCCAGGGTGCCGGCGGTCTTGCCGCCCACCGCTTCGAAAACCGAGACGATGGTCAGGTCCTCGCCCTTCCAGCAGCCCGGCTTGATCGTGCCGCCGTAGCAGAAGATGCCGGGCACGTTCATCCGCGCCATGCCGATCATGGAACCCGGCATGTTCTTGTCGCAGCCGCCGACGCAGAGCACGCCATCCATCCACTGGCTCTGCACCGCGGTTTCAATCGCATCGGCGATGACCTCGCGC
>JBFJZP010000922.1:0-1351 GCA_041622095.1 Burkholderiaceae bacterium
GCCGTCGATCAGCACCGAGCCTTCGCGCCGGCGCACCAACTGCACCGGCACCTGCACCGCCTTGCCGTCGCGAATCACCCAGACATGCCCGCCTTCGCGTGCCCATTGCAAGGCGAGGTCGGGCACCTGCAGATGACTCGCACCGGGCAAGGCAAGGCGCACCGTGAACGACATGCCCGGGCGCAGCCGGTCGTCGTCGTTCGGCAGTTCGGCGCGCACGCGCAGGCTGCGCGTTACCGGGTCGACCCGGTTGTCGAGCTGACGGATGCTGCCTTCGATCACCGTGTCGGCGCCGAGCGCAACACTTGTCGCCTTGACGGGATGGCCGGGTCGAACCTTCGGCAGATAGGGTTCGGGCAGGTCGAATGCGAGCTGCAGACGGCGCCGGTCGTCGATGGTCGTGACGATGCTGTCGGGCGTGACGCGGTCACCAGGGTCGACCTGGGCCAGGCCGACGACGCCGTCGAAGGGTGCACGAACGCTGCGTTCGGCGAGTGCTTCGGCGGCCAGCGCCTGCTCGACTTCGGCGGTGTGCAAGGCACTGCGCGCCTCGTCGATCACGCTGCCCGGCACGGCCCCGGTGCCCGCGGTGGCGTCGTAACGCGCCAGCAGGCGGCGCGCCTGTTCGACCCGCGCCGCCGTCAGCCTGGCGTCCAGGCGCTGGCGCCGGTCGACCAGTTGCAGCAGAACCTGGCCGGCGCGCACCCGGTCACCGGACTTGAAGCTGACAGATGCGACTTCGCCCGCCACCGCCGGCTGCAGCGTGGCCGAACGCAGCGCCAGCCCGGTGCCGACCGCCTCGACCACGACACCGTCGTCGGATTTCATTGCGGCAGCGACGATCACTGGCACGGGCTGCTCGGCAGCGTTGCGCCGTGGCTCTGCGGCCGGCTGGGCGCGTGGTGACCACACCCACCACACCGCTGCAGCAAGTGCGGCGGCGGTCAAGGCCCACAGAAGGCGACGTAGCAGAGGGTGGCTCGGTGTGGTTGTCAAATTCTTGGCGCCCAAACCCGCCTTGGAGGCGGCGCGTGGGCTGGCGGGTGGCTTTGAGTTTGCACAGCATTCTGCGGCGTGCGCGGTTTCGACCTGAGTGCGGGGATATTTGTGGTCGCTTGATGAGGGGCGGGGCCGCTGGAGGTTTGCTTTCTCGATATGGAATTCGGCGTCGAGCTTCGGCGCGTATCGGCGGGAGCGGGCGGTTGAGCGATCAACTGCGATCTGCTGCCGGGCCTAGGCCCCCATCCCAGCCTTCCCCCAGAGGGGGAAGGAGTTGGCATCGTTCCCGGCTTGTTCCTTGCCCCGGAGGAGGAAGGAGTTGGCATTGCCATTTCCGGCTTGTTCCCTCAGC
>JBFJZP010000923.1:0-1345 GCA_041622095.1 Burkholderiaceae bacterium
ACCGCGGCGATCGCCTCGATGGGCTTCGGCGGACGCCAGGGTGAGCACATGGTGGCGGTGGAGAACACGACCGAGCTGCACAACATGGTGGTCTGCACCTTGTGCAGCTGCTACCCGTGGCCGGTGCTCGGCCTGCCGCCGGTCTGGTACAAGAGCGCAGCCTACCGATCCAAGGCGGTGATGGATCCGCGCGGCGTGCTGGCCGACTTCGGTGTGGTCCTGCCGGCCCGGACGCAGTTCCGGGTCTGGGACTCCACCGCCGAAGTACGTTACCTGGTGATCCCGATGATGCCAGCCGAAGCCCGGGGCCTGGATCCGGCCCGACTGGCTGCCTGGGTCACGCGGGACGCGATGATCGGCACCGGTTTGGCGCGCCGGCCGGCTGCAGCGGCGAGCCCGGCCGGATGAGTCGGCGCAAGGCGTCAACAGGATGAACGGCGTACACGACATGGGAGGCCAGCAAAGCTTCGGCCCGGTGCGGCCGCAAGCCAACGAACCGCTGTTTCATGCCCAGTGGGAGAAGCGGGCGCTTGCCGTCACGCTGGCCATGGGCGCCGGCGGTCAATGGAACATCGACCAGAGCCGCTCGGCGCGCGAGTCGCTGCCGCCGGCCACCTACCTGGGCAGCAGTTATTACGCAATATGGATGCTCGCGCTGGAGCAACTGATGCGTGAACGCGGCCTGGTCACGGCACGCGAGCTTGACACCGGGATACCGGACTCCGGCACGCCGGACACCCGGTTTCGCAGGCTGGGCGCCGAAGCGGTCGACGCGTCCCTGGCACGCGGCACGCCCACCGAGCGCAACACCGACCGGCCGGCCCGCTTTGCGCCCGGCGACCGGGTAAGGGCACGCAACATGCATCCGGTCGGCCACACCCGGCTGCCGCGTTATGTGCGCGGCCATGTCGGCACCGTGAGCCTGGTCCATGGCGCCCATGTGTTCCCGGACCAGCATGTGAGCCGCCCGCTGCCGCCATTCGACGAAGACCCGCAGTGGCTGTACACCGTGGTGTTCGATGCCCGGGAGTTGTGGGGCGAACAGGCCGATGCGGCGGTGCAGGTCAGCGTCGACGCCTGGGAGCCCTACCTGGAAGCCGCACCATGAGCCTGCACATGACACTGGCCGAGGTTGCTGCCGCCTGCGCCGCCGACGGCCACGGCCTGCCGCTGCCGCCCGGGGCATCGACCGCCGGGCACTTTGCCGAACCCTGGCAAGCCCATGCGTTTGCGCTGGTGCTGGTATTGCATGAACGCGGCGTGTTCAGCTGGACGCAATGGGCCGACACGCTGGCGCGGCGCATCCGGAGCGCACAGGCGCAGGGCGATGCGGACGACGGCAGCA
>JBFJZP010000924.1:0-1345 GCA_041622095.1 Burkholderiaceae bacterium
CGGGTGATCGTGGCCTCGAACGCTGCGCGATCGAACGGCAGGCATCCAGTCGCAGCCAGCGCGCCATAGAGGCTGGCACCGATGAGGCTGCCACTTTGCTCGGCCAGCCGGGCAAAGTCCGCGCTGACGAAGTGGCGCGCCGCGTGCCGGGCGCCGGCCAGGAGTTTGTCTGCGTCCACCCGTCCGTCGCCCATTGCCGTGCGTTCGGTCATCGAATACACCCGATGCGTCGAGGCGATGAGGGTCGTGCGATCGGCCGTGACGAGGCCACGCTGCAACGCGCGGCCGGCCTCCATCAGCTCGGAGGCGATCACGATGTCCACTTCGCCGGGAACCGGGCTCAGCGCCATCACCGGAAGCCGACCGGTCGTCGCTGCCGACTCGGGGAACATTTCCAGGTAATACACCGTGGCACCGGTGCGCTGTGCGACGCCCGGCACCGAGGTTGTCTGGGCGTAGTGGCCATTGTGTTCGGCCAGATCGACCAGCCAGTCGGCCAGCACGCCGCCCCCTTCGCCGCCCATGGCCAGGATGGCGATGGTGATGCAACGCTCCTGGCCGGGCATGCTCATGCTGCCAACCCGTCCAGCCTGCGCTCGATGCGGTCCTGCAGCCAGCCAATCACGCGATTGCGGACGCGCGCCTTGAAACGGTCCCACGCCGATGGATTGTTGACGATCTCGGCGCGATAGAACGAAGGGCACAGCACCGCCGCATGGGCCACCTCGCCGCACAGGCCGCAGCCGACACAGCTGTCGATCACGGTGGCGACCGGGTCGCGGCGCAGGGGGTCCGGATTGGGCTTGATGGTCAGCGACGGACAACCCGACAGCCGGATACACGAGTGATCGCCGGTGCAGGTGTCGGAGTCGATGCCGAATCGTTCGCGGACTACGCGTTCGCCGCCTTCGATGCGTTTGCGCACCTGCGGCTTGACGCGCCGCTGCCGGTTCAGCATGCATTCGCTCTGTGCCACGACGACCTTGGGGCCGGCCTCCTTCGTCGTCAGCGCCTCGCGCAAGGCATCGCGCATCTGTTGCAAGCTGTAGGTGTTGGTGACCGTTCGCGCCCAGTTCACCCCCACGCCGCGCACCGCCTTCTCGATTGGGTTGTTGGTGCTGCGCAGCGAGTTGGCCGCCGTGGAAGACAACACGTCCTGCCCGCCCGTGGCCGCCGAGTAGCCGTTGTCGATGACCACCAGGAGGTTGTCGCTCTTGTTGAACACCGCATTGCCGACACCGCTGGTCAGGCCGTTGTGCCAGAAGCCACCGTCGCCCATCACCGCGATCGCGCGCCTGGAGGTTTCGCGGGTGTTGAAGGCCGACGCGCCGGCCCAGCCCAGGCC
>JBFJZP010000925.1:0-1344 GCA_041622095.1 Burkholderiaceae bacterium
ACGCAGGTCCACCGCGATGATCACCGGACGCTCGCGTTCTTCGCGATAGCTGCGGACGTGGGTCTGGCCGGTGCGCGCGGTGACCCGCCAGTCGATGCTGCGAATCTCGTCGCCGGCAACATAGCGGCGGTGTTCCTCGAACTCCATGCCGCGACCCCGGAAACCCGACAGATGCGTGCCGGCGAGATCGGTCAGCACGCGCCGGCGGCTGGACAGGTCCAGCCCGCTGGCGGCGCGTTTGAGCGCGAGCAGCTCCTCAAGTTCGATCCGGTGCCCCGCCATGCCGTTCAGGCCACCGGGACGCGGTTCAGCAATTCGTCGATCAGCTGGTCATCGGTGATGCCTTCCGCCTCGGCGCCGTAGCTGCGCAGCACGCGGTGGCGCAGCACGTCGGGGGCGATGGCCTGCACGTCGTCCGGCGAGACATAGTCGCGCCCATCCAGCCAGGCCTGGGCACGGGCGCAGCGTTCCAGCGCAATGGAGGCGCGCGGGCTGGCGCCGTAGTCGATCCAGCGCGCCAGATCGTCGCCATAGCTGGCGGGCTGCCGGGTGGCCTGGACCAGCTGCACGATGTAGTCCTCCACGGGTTCGGCCAGGTGCAGGGCCAGGGCGGCCTCACGGGCGGCAAAGATCTCGTCCTGCTGCAGGGGCTGGCTCGCCGCCTGCTCACCCTGCAGCGCCTCGCCGCGGGCCAGACGCAGGATCTCGCGTTCGGCTGCGGCGTCCGGATAGCCGATCTTCACATGCAGCAGGAAGCGGTCGAGCTGCGCTTCGGGCAACGGATAGGTGCCTTCCTGTTCGATCGGATTCTGGGTCGCCATGACCAGGAACAGACGCGGCAGCGGTCGGGTGTGCTGGCCCACCGTGACCTGTCGTTCGGCCATGGCCTCGAGCAGGGCGGATTGCACCTTTGCCGGTGCGCGATTGATCTCGTCGGCCAGCAGCAGGTTATGGAAGATCGGCCCCTGCTGGAACTCGAAGCTGCCGGTTTCCGGGCGGTAGATGTCGGTCCCGATCAGGTCCGAAGGCAGCAGGTCGGGGGTGAACTGCAAACGGTGGAAGTCCGCCTCGACGCCGTCGGCCAGCGCCTTGATCGCGCGGGTCTTGGCCAGGCCGGGGGCGCCCTCCACCAGCAGGTGACCATCTGCGAGCAGGGCGATCAGCAGGCGATCGACCAGATCGGTCTGGCCGATGATGCGGGATTCCACATGGGCGCGCAGGCGCGCCACGGCGGCGTCATGAGACATCGCGGACTCTATTGGCATTGGGAAACTCGCCATTGTAGGGAACAGGGCGGCTGTATGACCATGTCAGCAGGTTCGATGTTCCGAAAACCGCCACGCT
>JBFJZP010000926.1:0-1342 GCA_041622095.1 Burkholderiaceae bacterium
GAGATCGACCTTGACCAAGTCAAAGGCCAGGCCCGCTTCGCGAAGGACCATATGGGGCGACAGCGAACAGGCGCCAGGTGAAAAATAAAGTTTCATGATGGACCGTTTCAAAGTTTGATGCAGACGTTCTTCAGCTCGGTGTAGAACTCCAGCGAATGCACGCCGCCTTCGCGGCCGATGCCCGACTGCTTGGCGCCGCCAAACGGGGTGCGCAGGTCGCGCAGGAACCAGCTGTTGACCCAGGCCAGGCCGACTTGCATGCGCTGGGCGACGCGGTGCGCGCGTGACACGTCGCGGGTCCAGATGGCGCAAGCCAGGCCGTAGTCGTTGTCGTTGGCCTTGGCCAGCACCTCTTCCTCGGTATCGAAAGGGGCGATGTGGCAGCACGGCCCGAAGACCTCTTCCTTGATGACGCGCGCCGTCTCCGGCAGGCCGGTCCAGATGGTGGGCTGAATCCATGCGCCACCAGCCAGCTCGCCCGCCATGGCCGGCGCGCCGCCGCCGGTGACGAGCGTCGCGCCTTCTTCGACCGCCAGCTTGTAATACGACAGCACCTTGGCCTGGTGCTCCTGGCTGATCAAGGGGCCCATGTTGGTCGCGCCGTCTTCGGGGCGGCCCAGCTTCAGGCCTTCGGCCCCCTGCTTGAGCGCAGCAACGAATTTGTCGAAAATCGGCCGCTCCACATACACCCGCTCGGTGCCCAGGCACACCTGGCCGCAGTTGGCGAACGCCGAGCGCATCGTGCCTTCGATGGCTGCGTCGAAGTCGCAGTCGGCAAACACGATGGCGGCATTCTTGCCCCCCATCTCCAGGCTGGCCGGACGCGCGCCTTTGGCGGCGGCTTTCATGATGACCTCGCCGGTGCGCGTCTCGCCGGTGAAGGTGATGGCATTGACGCCGGGGTGGGTGGTGACGAACTCGCCCGCCGAATCGGGTCCGAAGCCGTGCACCACGTTGTAAACCCCCTTGGGGATGCCGGCTTCGTTCATCACTTCGCCCAGCAGCGCGGCGGTCTGCGGTGTCTCCTCGGAGGGCTTGACGACCACCGTGTTGCCGCAAGCCAGTGCCGGGCCGACCTTCCAGGTCATCAGCAGCAGCGGCAGGTTCCAGGGGCAGATCACGCCGACCACGCCCACCGGGCTGCGGTAGCCGTAGTTGATGGCGCCGCGGCCATCGGGCGTGGCCATCTCGAAGAATTCGGTGGCGACGTTTTTGACCACATCGGCAAATACCTTGAAGTTGGCCGCGCCGCGAGGAATGTCGATATGACGCGCAAGGCTCATGGGCTTGCCGGTGTCCTCGCATTCAGCGACCAGGAATTCGTCAAAGCGGCGGTTGATGC
>JBFJZP010000927.1:0-1339 GCA_041622095.1 Burkholderiaceae bacterium
GCCGCGGCCGCCTGGCCGCCTTCTGCTCGGCCATGGGCAGCGCCGGCACCATTGCGGCCGGTGACCGGCTCAAGCAGGTCTTCCCCGACTGCCGCCTCGTCGGCCTCGAACCGATCCAGTGCCCGACGCTCTACAACAACGGCTACGGCGGGCACGACATCCAGGGCATCGGCGACAAGCACGTCACCTGGATCCACAACGTGCTGAACATGGACGCGATCATGTGCCTGGACGACATCGAGTGCAAGCAGGGCCTGCAGGTGCTCACCGACGAGGCCGGCCAGGAGGCCCTGCACCGCCGCTACGGCGTGCCGGCCGAGACGGCCCGCTCGCTGGCGACCATCTTCGGCATCAGCGGCGTGTGCAACGTGCTCGGCGCGATCAAAACCGCCAAGCACTACCAGCTCGGCCGCGACGACGTGATCGTCACCATCTGCACCGACGCCATCGATCGCTACCACTCGGTGATGGCGAGCATGGCCGAATGTTACGGCGCGATGGACGACGCGCGCGCCGCCGCCTACGTCGAGGGCATCTTCCACGGCCAGAAGACCGACTGGATCAAGGACGGCACGCCCGACATGCGCCGGCAGTGGCACAACTTGAAGTATTACACCTGGGTCGAGCAGCAGGGCAAGACCGTCGAGGAGCTGGACGCCCAGAAAGATCCGGACTGGTGGCGGCAGCACCAGCAGCTGGTGCCGGAGATGGACAAGCGCATTCGCGAAGCGCGGAGCCAATAGCCACCACACACCGTAAGATCTCAAACTACGAAAAGCCCGTCGCTCAACCAACGTCAGTTTCCGACAGGAGCGTTCATATGCAAACCAATCTGCGCGGCCGCGACTTCATCGGCGACCTGGACTTCAGCAAGGAGGAAGTCGAGACCGTCCTGGACGTGGCCTGGGACCTGAAGCGCAAGCGGGCGCTGGGCGAGCCGCACGCCTACCTGCGCGACAAGACCCTGGCGATGCTGTTCTTCTTCACCAGCACCCGCACGCGCGGTTCGTTCGAGGCCGGCATGGCCCAGTTGGGCGGCCACGCCGCCTTCATCGATTCGGAGACCACCCAGATCTCGCACGGCGACACGGCCAAGGAGATCGGCGAGATCCTCGGGCGCTACTACGACGGCCTGGCCATCCGGCAGTGCGACTGGCAGTTCGGCAACAAGTATGAAAACGAGGTGGCGCAGAACTCGCGCGCGCCGGTGCTCAACATGCAGTGCGACGTGTACCATCCCTTCCAGTGCCTGGCCGACCTGATGACGATCATCGAGAAGCACGGCCGCGACCTGCGGCGCAAGAAGGTGGTGGTGTCCTGGGCCTACGCCGCGTCGTAC
>JBFJZP010000928.1:0-1339 GCA_041622095.1 Burkholderiaceae bacterium
GCCAATGCGCCGAGCAGGGAATATCCCACCACCCGGCCCGCCTGGAACGTCCACAACGCGCGTGTGCTGCGTGCGCCGGCCGCGTGCCCGACGCCGGCACAGGCCGCGCCACACATGGCCACGCAATGCGGACCGCCGACCAGGCCCATCAGCAAGGCCGTCATGGCCAGTGAACTCTGCATGCGCGGAGCTTAAATGATGCGCGAAAACCGTGCGCGGTTGCGGTCGGACTGCAGATAACGATCGAAGACCATCGCGATGGCGCGCACGAAGTACCAGCCCATGGCCGTGACCTGGATGCCGCTGTCGTCGAGCACCACCATGCCGTTGTCCTGCATCGCGCGCAAGACCTCCAGTTCACCGGCAAAGTACTGCCGGAACTCGATCAGGTAGGCCAGGTCGATGGATTCGAACAGGCACTGTCCCTGGCACATCAAGGCCATGATCACCGCGCGGCGGATCAGGTCGTCGCGCGTCAGGGCCAGGCCCCGGACCACCGGGAAGCGGCCGTTGTCGAGCGCGTCATAGTACTCCGGCAGGGTCTTGGCATTCTGGCTGTAGGTCGCGCCGATGCGCCCGATCGACGAGACGCCCAGCGCTATCAGGTCATGATCGGGCTGGGTGCTGTAACCCTGGAAATTGCGGTGCAGCCGGCCCTGGCGCTTGGCCACCGCCAGCGGATCGCCGGGCAAGGCGAAATGGTCCATGCCCACATACACATAACCGGCCCCCATCAGCGCCGCCAGCGAACGCGCCAGCATGCTGACCTTGCCGCTGGCATCGGGCAGATGCTCCGTCGCAATGCGCCGCTGCGGCTTGAAACGCTCCGGCAGATGGGCATAGGCATACAGCGCGATGCGATCGGGCCGCAGCGCAATCACCTGCTCCAGCGTGCGATCGAAGGATGCGGGCGTCTGATGGGGCAGCCCGTAGATCAGGTCGACATTGATCGACTCGAAGCCACGTTCGCGGGCTGCCTGAACCAGCGAAAACACCTGCTCGGCGGGTTGCACCCGGTGCACCGCCTTCTGGACCACCGGATCGAAGTCCTGCACGCCGAAACTCAGGCGGTTGAAACCCATCTCGGCCAAGGCACCGAGGCGCGCCGCGTCGACGGTGCGTGGATCGACCTCGATCGCATATTCGCCACCGGGCACCAGCTGGAAATGCTGGCGCAACATGCCCATCAGTCCGCGCAACTCCTCATCGCTCAGAAAAGTCGGGCTGCCGCCGCCCAGATGCAATTGCGTGACCTTTTGCTGGGTACCGAGCAAGGCGGTGTGCAAGCCCACCTCGCGGGCAAGATACTCCAGGTAGGGTTTCGCGCGCTCGTGGTGGC
>JBFJZP010000929.1:0-1337 GCA_041622095.1 Burkholderiaceae bacterium
GGCCGGCAGATGGCCATCGACAAACGACTGCAGCCGCGGCAGGAGGTAATCACGGTGGTGCCAGAACACGCTGCCACCGATGCTGATGCGTTGCAGGTCCAGCGTCGCCACCAGGTTGTACAAGCTGCGTCCCATGATGGTGCACAAGCCGTCCACGATCGCCACCGCCCGCGGCTCGCCATTGCCTGCCGCGCCCAGCAGCGCCGCCGCATCGGCGTAGCCTTGCGCAGCAAAACGCCGCGCGATCGCATTGCCGGCCACCTGGCCTTCGACATCGCCGATGTTGCCGCAGCCGCACAAGGCATCCTGGTTGTCGTTGACGAACATATGGCCGGCATGGCCGGCATTGCCATTCTTGCCCTGCAAGACATGGCTGTCGACACACAGCCCCATGCCGATGCCGGTGCTCCAGGTCAGGTAGGCGCAATGATCCACCCCTTGCAATGCGCCCCAGCGCCGCTCGGCCTGCAGCGCGGCAATGGCGTCGTTCGCCACCCGGACACCGGGGAGCTGCGCGCGCAGCGGTGCCTCCAGCAGTGCGCTGGTCCAGTCATTGGGCAAGCCCCGCGCCGCACCGGCCAGGCCGCCGCAGATGTTGGGCGTTGCCAGTTCGACACAGCCGTCGCGGATCAGGAACGGGCCACATGCCGCGACGCCGACGGCCGTCACGTCGGCCGGCGCCACACCGGCGAGCGCGCAACTGCGATCGATCAGGTCCAGCACCTGCCGGGCCAACGCGCCGTTCGACCCCTGCTTGGCCGTCGCTTCGGCCACCCGGCCGCGGATGCCCTGCCGATCGGCCACGCTGACCGCCACCTTGGTGCCGCCGATATCCACGCACAGGCGCGCGCCGGACAAACCATCGAATACCGTGGCCAAGGGCTTGTCGGACTGGAGTTGGCTGTTCATTTCGTGAATCCGTTCAATCGATGCGAAACAGGCAGCGCCTGTGAAGCGGGCTGCGGCGACCAAGCGCGCCCTGTGTGCCGTGACGGGGTCGGCCTCATCGCCTGCTCATGCCGCAGGCCCGCATCCTACCAGCGCATCCGGATCGGTGATGACCACCGACAGGCAAGCGCCCGCATGACCGGTATCCGCCCGCGCCATCATGCGCAAACGCACAGCGCCGGCTCAGGCCCGGCCATAGTCGTCCTGCAACCGCTCGATGTCGTCCTCGTCCAGGCGCTCGCCGAACTGCAGCTCGACGATTTCCATGTCCTGCGCCGTCCGGTTGGCCAGCCGATGCACCGCCCCGATCGCGATATCGACATGTTGTCCGACCTCCAGGTCGACCACCCGATCGCCCACAGTGACCGTGGCGGTGCCGCGGGCAACAA
>JBFJZP010000930.1:0-1337 GCA_041622095.1 Burkholderiaceae bacterium
CCTCCTCGCCGCCGCGCCCGAAGATGAACGGGTCGCCGCCCTTGAGCCGCACCACGGTTTCGCCGTCGCGGGCGGCGGACAACATCAGTTTCTCGATGAACGCCTGGGGCGTCGACCGGCAGCCACCGCGCTTGCCGACATAAATCACCCGCGCAGTGGGCTGCGCCAGCGCCACGATGCCGTCGCCGACCAGGTCGTCGACCAGCAACACGGTTGCCTGCGCGATGGCGCGAGCGGCCTTGACGGTCAGCAAATCCGGGTCGCCGGGGCCGGCGCCGACCAGGGTGACGGTGCCGGGTTTGATGGCTGGGTTCATCGGGTCTTCTCCTGCTGCAATAACTTTTCGGCGCGCACGATATGCGCGACCTGCGTCGCGATCGGTGCGGGGACGGGGCTGGCGCCTGCCAGCACCGTGCGGATGTAGTCGGCGGTGCTGACCGGGTCGATCTGCCGCGGCAACTCGGGCAGGGCCTGCAAGCTGCCGGACTGGGCATCCTGCAAGGTCTGGCGTTCGCCGTGCAGGAACAGCTCGATACGCGGCTCCCGGCGCGGGTCGGCCACCGCTTCGCCTTCGGTTCCGCGCAGCAGCATCGCGTTGGCGCCGGTCAGCGCAAACGTGGCGGCCATCGATATCGCGTACTCCGGATGGGTGTAGCTGCTGACGATCAGGCTGTTGGCCGGGCCCGGGTTCATCAGCTTGACCAGGCTGTGCGCCGGGTTGCGCAAACCCACGACGCGTCGGACTTCGAGCAGCTTGTGCAGGCCGGGACACAGCAGGGCGGTCGGCGCGAACACCACGTTGCCGCCATCGATCGGGGCGACCTGGCGGGCCGCCGGTATGTCCAGCGCTTCGAGCACCCCGGAGGTGAACACCCGGGTCGACTCGCTCGCCGCACCATGCACCAGCACCGCCAGGCCTTCACGCGCCAGCAACAGCGCCAGCAGCGGTGTCAGCACCGGCAGCTTGCGCGCGCCGTTGTAGCTCGGGATCACCACCAGGGGTCGGTTTCCGGCCGGAAACCGGTTCAGCCGGTCATAGGTGGCGTCGAGGAAGCCGGCCATTTCCTCGGCGGTTTCCCCCTTGATGCGCATCGCCAGGCAGAACGCGCCGACTTCCAGGTCGGTCACCGCGCCGTCGAGCACCTGTCCGAACAGGTCGGTGGCCTGCGCACGCGTCAAGGCCCGGGCGCCGTCCTTGCCGCGTCCGATCTCCTTGATATAGGGGGTGATGGCCATCAGCACATTGTCCCGGATCAATGATGACAAAGCGTTATGAGCTTATGCCGTCAGGCGGCGAGGGCGCCAACCGTCATCGAGGTCTGCACCAGGCGCTTGAG
>JBFJZP010000931.1:0-1329 GCA_041622095.1 Burkholderiaceae bacterium
AGTGCCGCGGCGACCTGGTCCGCCGCAACCGAAATATTCGACAGGTGAGACGCCGGCGCCTGGCTGCGCAATGCGCCTGCCAGCCCGGGCAGGAACAGCATCTCGCCGAGGTCCGACAACGACAGCCGCCAGTGCATGTTGCTGGCCGCCGGCACGAACGCCTCGTGGCCGGATAGCAGCGACTCGAGCTGCAGCAGCTGCGCCACGACCGCCGGCGCCAGTTCCTCGCACAGGCGCGTCGGCTTGAGCCCGGACGGTGCCCTGACGAAAAGATCGTCGTCGAAGTGGTGCCGGAGTCGGGCAAGTGCATTGCTCGTGGCCGGTTGCGACAAGGCGAGCGCCTTGCCGGCCTGTGTGACCGATCCCGAGCGATGAATCGCCGCCAGAACCCGCAACAGGTTGAGATCGAGTTGGCGAAAGTTCATGCTGCCAGGCCGTTTCCGGCAGCCAAGGGTTGACCCGAATTATTCATGGCATCAATGTAGTGCATCCAATCACCCAATTTGCCAGATGATGCCTGACTGCGTAAATTGCGCTTCATCACCTTTGCAGCGGCCATGAAACCGGGTCGCGAAGCCTCATCCGCCACAACCAGCGAGCCATCCTTCGATGCCAGAAACCACGCACACCAGCGACTCGCCCGCCCTCGTCCGGAACAGGTCGGGAGCGGGACATGGCTGAGCGTTCGTTCACCCAGGAGGTCCAGAAGCTGCGCCTGGGCGATGGCGAGGAGTTCCGTGGTGAAGGCATTCTGGCCGTGACCAAGGCCTTGCTGCAGTCCGGCGTGGCCTATGTGGCCGGTTACCAGGGCGCGCCGATCTCGCACCTGATGGATGTGTTGACCGACGCCAACGACATCCTGCAGGAACTCGGCGTGCGCTTCGAACACAGCGCCTCGGAAGCCACCGCCACCGCCACGCTGGCGGCATCCGTGCACTATCCGCTGCGTGGTGCGGTGACGTTCAAGTCGACGGTGGGAACCAACGTCGCCTCCGATGCACTCGCCAACCTGGCCTCGGGCGGCGTCACCGGCGGCGCGATGCTGATCGTCGGCGAAGATTACGGCGAGGGCTCGAGCATCATGCAGGAGCGTTCACACGCCTTTGCGATGAAATCCCAGGTCTGGCTGATCGATCCGAGGCCGAACCTTCCATCGATCGTGCGGGCGGTGGAAACCGGCTTCGAATTGTCCGAAGCCAGCCATACGCCGGTCATGCTGGAGTTGCGCATACGCGCCTGCCATGTGCACGGTCGTTTCACGACCCGCGACAACGTGCGCCCTGCATTCACGCTCAAGGATGCCATGGAGCACCCTCGGCGCGACACCAG
>JBFJZP010000932.1:0-1327 GCA_041622095.1 Burkholderiaceae bacterium
CCAGCCACATCCCGGCGCCCAGACCGTCTGCTACCGTTGCTCCCTTCCGGGCCTGGCGGGGTTGACAGGGGTCTGCCGCGAGAGGACCGGCGCGGTCCACCATGGTGCCCGCAACGGCCATCAAGACTGCTCCGGGGGCGCGGATTGTAGCAGCTTCGGCAGGCTGCGCAGTTCAACCCGTGGCCGATTCCGATTAGGATCAGCCCCGGACAAGGGCAAAACTGGGACCTATGAGTCGTCAAAGCATTCTCATCACCGGCGCCAGCGCCGGACTCGACCGCGGCATGGCGCGCGAATTCGCCCGCATGGGTCGCGATCTCGCACTGTGCGCCCGGCGCACCGACGCGCTGGAGGAACTGCGCGCCGAACTGCTGGCCTCGCAGCCGCAGCTGAAGATCTCGATCCAGGCGCTGGACGTCAACGATTTCCCGGCCGTCTTCCGGGTGTTCCGCGAATTCCGGCAGGAGTTCGGCCGCCTGGACCGGATCATCGTCAATGCCGGCATCGGCAAGGGCGTGAAGATCGGCACCGGTGGCTTCAAGGCCAATCTGCAGACCGCCCAGACCAATTTCTGCGCCGCCCTCGCCCAGTGCGAGGCCGCACTGGAGATCCTGCGCGAGCAGAACGACGGCCATCTGGTCACGGTCTCCTCCATGAGCGCCTTTCGCGGCGCCCGCGGCGCCATGAGCACCTATGCGGCGACCAAGGCGGCGCTCGCCAATCTCAGCGAAGGCATCCGGCTGGATCTGCTCGGCACACCGATCAAGGTCACCACTCTCTACCCGGGTTACATCCTCACCGACATCAATCGCGAGATCGCCAACGCGCCATTCCGGGTCGATGAGGTGACGGGCTGCCGCGCGATGGTCAAGGCCATCGAAGCCGAACCGCACGAGGCCTGCGTGCCCCGCTGGCCCTGGGCGGCCCTGCGGCCAGCCCTGGCGGCCGCATCGCTGCCCATGCTCAAGCGCATGATGTGATGGGCAGCGGCAGGCGCTGAGCAGCCCATGGACTCGCGCGAGCAGATCGGCGCCTTCCGCCGCCAGCTGGCCGGTCAGTTTCACTGGCTGCGCTTCGAGCCAGCTCTGGAGCATGACTTTCGTCAGCACCATTTCCGCCGCCTGAGCGGTTTCATGCGCCTGGGCCAGTACCTGGGCGCCGGCCTGTACAGCGTGTTTGCCCTGGTCCTGCTGGCCGGCGCCGAAGCCGGTGAGGTGGTTCACGCCAGCAGCGCCTTTCGCGGCGTCATCGTGCTGTCCATGCTGAGCATGGCCTGGATGATCGGCCGGGTGCCGCACCACCGCCTGCAACCGATGATGGCCGGCAA
>JBFJZP010000933.1:0-1327 GCA_041622095.1 Burkholderiaceae bacterium
AAACCCCCGATCCACGACGCTGACGTAAGTCCCGTCCGATCGACGGAAGCGGTAACCATGTTGCCAGCGGTCGGTCGTGCCGGCCATGACCACCTCCATCGACGCCTGCGCAGACTGCCGGTCGTCCGGATGGATTCGGTCAATCCAGACACGCGAAACACTGCGCGCAGCCCAGTTGCGACCTTCTTCCGGGGGAGCATCCCCGCAGGGATAACCGAACAACAACCTCATGCTGTCGCTCCACCAGACCCGGTTGGTCAACAGATTCCAGTCCCAGATCACGTCCTGCGTGGCCTGGGCCAGCAAGCGGAATCGCTCTTCGCTCTCGGACACATGTTGCTCGGCATGCTTGCGCCGCGTGATGTCCTGTACTGCGCCCCGGATGCGCACGATGCGCCCATCCGTACTCCGCTCCGCCTCGCCAATCGCATGTACCCACTGCGCCGCGCTGTCGCACACCAGCAACTTCACCTCCAGCTCGAAACTCGTGCCGTGCACCGCACAGTCGTCGAACGCGGCGCGGATCGCACCCACATGGTCCGGGCAATAGAAAGACAGCGCATCGCCGAGCGTTGGCGCATACCCTGGCGGCTTGCCATGGATCCGGCACATTTCATCCGACCAGGTCACCGTCACATTCGGCAGTGCCACCTCCCACGCACCGAGCCGGCTGATGCGCGATGCCACTCGCAGCAACGACTGACTGCGCGCCAGCGCCTCTTCGGCGGCCTTCTGCTGCGAAATGTCCTGCACGACAGCGATCAGCCCAACCGGGTTTCCCTGCAGATCGCGTTTCACCGACACGCTTCGGCGCAGCCAGATGAGCTGGCCCGATCGGATGCGATTGCGCCGCTCCACCAGGTAGCTGATGCGTTTGCCGTCCAGCAATTCCTGCGTCAGTCGGTGCATTTCCGGGATATCTTCCGGCAGCGTCAGCGCCGAGGCATCGAGCCGACGCAGTTCGTCCAGCGAATAGCCCACCATTGCGCAATAGGCTGCATTGGCATCCAGAAACCGGCAGTCGAGCGAACTGACCGCGATTCCCGCGGCGACGTCGTCGAAGATACGGCGGAACTGCTCCTCACTGGCACGCAACGCCTGCACATGGTGCAGGCGACTGATCGCCACGCCAATGACCCGCGCCGCCCGATCCATCAGTTCCAGATCCTGCGGATCGGGGCTGGCGACATGACTGTGGTACAGGGCCAGTGTGGCCAGCACCCGGCCACTGTTGTCCAGCACCGGCAAGGCCCAGCAGGCGCGCAGTCCATGCTGCAGTGCCAGGGCGCACCAAGGTGACCATAGCGGATCGCTGGCGATGTCTTTG
>JBFJZP010000934.1:0-1326 GCA_041622095.1 Burkholderiaceae bacterium
CTGCAGGCCGGCATCTGCTGGATCAACACCTGGGGCGAGTCGGCGGCCGAGATGCCGGTCGGTGGCTACAAGCAGTCGGGCGTGGGCCGGGAGAACGGCCTGGAGACCTTGCGTGCCTACACCCGTATCAAATCCATCCAGGTCGAACTCGGCGCCTACGCGTCGGTGTTCTGACCCGGGTCGCGCGAGAGAACACCAGGACATGCTGAACCAGGAATACGACTACATCATCATCGGTGCCGGCTCGGCCGGCAACGTGCTGGCCACGCGCCTGACCGAGGACGCCGACGTGCGGGTGTTGCTGCTCGAGGCCGGTGGGCCGGACTACCGGCTCGACTTCCGCACCCAGATGCCGGCCGCGCTGGCCTATCCGCTGCAGGGCCGGCGCTACAACTGGGCCTACGAGACCGAACCCGAGCCGCACATGGGCAACCGCCGCATGGAATGCGGCCGCGGCAAGGGGCTGGGGGGCTCGTCGCTGATCAACGGGATGTGCTATATCCGCGGCAATGCCATAGACTACGACGGCTGGGCTGCACGCGCCGGGTTGGATGACTGGTCGTACCGCGACTGCCTGCCGTATTTCCGCAAGGCCGAAACCCGCGACATCGGTGGCAACGACTACCACGGCGACAGCGGCCCGGTGAGCGTGAGTACGCCGAAGAACGGCAACAACGTGTTGTTCCACGCCATGGTCCAGGCCGGCGTGCAAGCGGGTTATCCGCGCACCGACGACCTCAACGGCTACCAGCAGGAGGGTTTCGGTCCGATGGACCGGACCACCACGCCGAATGGCCGGCGCGCCAGCACCGCGCGCGGTTACCTGGACCAGGCACGGCAGCGGCCCAACCTGACCATCGTCACCCACGCCACGACCGACCGCATCCTGTTCGCAGGCAAGCGCGCCGTGGGGGTGTGCTGGCTGCGGCGCGGCCAGGCCCATAGCGCGCAGGCTGCGCGCGAGGTGCTGCTGTGCGCCGGCGCGATCGCGTCGCCGCAGATCCTGCAGCGCTCCGGCGTCGGGCCGGCGCCATTGCTGCGCGGCCTCGACATCCCTTTGGTGCACGACCTGCCGGGCGTGGGCGCCAACCTGCAGGACCATCTGGAGGTCTACCAGCAATACGAATGCCTGCAACCGGTCTCGCTGGTGGGTGCATTGAAATGGTGGAACCAGCCGGCGATCGGCGCCGAGTGGTTGTTCCTGGGCAGCGGCATCGGCGCCAGCAACCAGTTCGAGGCCGGCGGCTTCATCCGCAGCTCCGAGGAGTTCGCCTGGCCGAACATCCAATACCACTTCCTGCCGGTGGCGATCAACTACAACGGCAC
>JBFJZP010000935.1:0-1315 GCA_041622095.1 Burkholderiaceae bacterium
CACGGCGTTTTTGCCGTATTTGTCCTTCACATAATCGATCACGCGGTCGCGGTTGCTCTGGCAGAAATCGATGTCAAAGTCGGGCATGGACACCCGCTCCGGATTCAGGAAGCGCTCGAACAGCAGGTTGTATTGCAGCGGGTCGAGGTCGGTGATCTTCAGCGCATAGGCCACCAGCGACCCCGCGCCAGAGCCCCGGCCCGGGCCGACCGGGCAGCCGTTGTTCTTGGCCCAGTTGATGAAGTCGCCCACGATCAGGAAGTAACCCGGAAACCCCATCTTGACGATGGTGTTCATCTCGAATTCCAGCCGCTCGACATAACGCGCCTGCTGCTGCTCACGCAATGCCGGATCCGGATACAGGTGCGCCAGACGGGTCTGCAGGCCTTCATGCGACACATGGCGGAAATACTCTTCCGGCTCCATCTGCCGGCCTTCGACCAGCGGGATCGGGAAGTCCGGCAGCCGCGGCTTGCCCAATACCAGCGACAGGCTGCAGCGCCGTGCGATCTCCAGCGTGTTGGCCACCGCCGAGGGCAGGTCGGCGAACAGCTGCTCCATCTGCGCCGCAGACTTGAAATACTGTTCGCGGGTGAAACGCCGCACCCGGCGCGGATTGCCCAGGATCTCGCCATCGGCGATACAGACCCGCGCTTCATGTGCCTCGTAATCGTCGGCATTGGTGAACTGCACCGGATGCGTTGCCACCACCGGCAGATGCAGATGCGCGGCCAGCTGCACCGCGGCCGTCACATGGCGCGCGTCGTCGGGGCGCCCGGCCCGCTGCAACTCCAGGTACAGCCGGTGCGGAAAAACCGCCGCCAGCTGCAATGCGGCGCCGTGTGCACGTGCGGTGTCGCCCTGCAGCAGCGCCTGCCCGATCGCGCCGGCCTGTGCGCCCGACAAGGCGATCAGGCCTTCGGCCAGTTCGGCCAGCCAGTCCCACTTCACCACCGGCTGGGTGCGGCTGGTGTTCTGGGTATGGGCACGTGCGAGCAATTCGCACAGGTTCAGGTAACCGGTGCGGTTCTGCACCAGCACCACCAGACGCGACAACGCGGCAAGGTCCTGTCCCAGCCCTTCGAGCAGGATCTCCGCGCCGATAACCGGCTTGATGCCGGCGCCACGCGCCGCCTTGTAGAACTTGATGGCACCGAACAGGTTGCCCAGGTCGGTGATGGCCAGCGCAGGCTGGCCGTCGGCGGCCGCGGCAGCCACCGTGTCATCGATCCGGTTGGTGCCGTCGACGACGGAGAATTCGCTGTGCAGGCGCAGGTGAACAAACATCGACCCATTGTAGTTTTTGGGGCGGGCC
>JBFJZP010000936.1:0-1314 GCA_041622095.1 Burkholderiaceae bacterium
AAGGTCGAGCTGGTCGTGCGTGACCGTAACCAGCCGGCCAACATCCTGAGCGCGACGCCGCTGACGCGTCTGGTCGACTACAGCTTCGAGCCGTTCTCCGGCCGCTTGCTCTTCAACCAGCCGGTGCCGTCGGTGGACAGCAATCTGAACCCGGTGTCGGTTCGTATCACCTACGAGGTGGAGCAGGGCGGCGATGCGTTCTGGCTGATCGGTGTCGACGGGCAGTTCCACCTGAGCGATCAGTTGCAGGTGGGTGGCTCGCTGGTACGCGACCTGAACCCGCTGGCGCCGTTTCGCCTGGGCAGTGCCAACCTGGGTCTGAAACTCGGGGAACACACCTGGCTGGTGCTCGAGATGGCGCGCACCACGTCCAACGTCAACACCAACAGCGCCAACGGCTATGTGACACCGGCTCTGGGGGCCGCGGTCGGCGAAGTCAGTGGCGATGCCGCGCGCATCGAGTTGCGTCATGATGACGGTGGCACCAAGCTGCGGGCTTTCGCGGCGCGCAGTGACCCGGGCTTCAACAACCAGGCCGCCGCGTTCGCCGGTGGTCGGCGCGATGCCGGCGTCTATGGCGAGACGCCGCTGTCCGATAGCTTGAGCCTGTACGGCGAGGCGATGGGTTCGAAGGATCGCGTCAGCGATGCCGAGCGCCGGGGTGCGCAACTCGGTCTGCGTTACCAGGCCACGGATCGGCTCACGCTGGACATGGCTCTGCGCGACATCCATGAAGAGCGCAGCGCCAACGGCAACGGCTTGTCGGTCGCGCAACCGATCACCGCGCCATTGGGCGCTGGCAGCACCGGGTCGATCTTCGGCGACAGCGGTGGCTTCTTCGGCAACGGGACCGGAGCCATCGATCCGGTCACCGGCTTGCCGCTGGTCAACAACGGAGCCGTGTTCCCGAGCACCAGCGGCGCGGCCAGTGTGCCCGAGACGCTCGACGCCCGGACCGTGCGGCTGGGCGCGAGTTATCGCGCCACTGATCGGCTGGGTCTGCGCGGAGAGATCGAGGTGGCGGTCAATGGAGAGAACCGCCGGCGTGCCGCGATCGGTGCCGACTACCAGCTGGCCGAACGCACAAAGCTGTATGGCCGGCTCGAGTCACAAAGCGGCTTGTCCTCGCTGTATTCGATCAGCCCGTCGGCGCGCAGCAACGTGCTGGTCATGGGGCTGGAGACCGACTACATGGTGGGCGGTCAGGTGTTCAGCGAGTACCGGGTGCGTGATGCGATCAATGCGCAGGACGTGCAGCTGGCATCCGGTGTACGCAATGTCTGGAACCTGGCCGAGGGCCTGCGCCTGAGCACC
>JBFJZP010000937.1:0-1308 GCA_041622095.1 Burkholderiaceae bacterium
GGCGGCAACCGGAAACTGGCTGAACGGCTGGGCGACCCGGAGCTGCGCGCGCGCATCCATGCGGCGCTGGTTTACGAACTGACCGAGGTGCGCGGCCGCAACGATCCCGCCAACGTGCAGCTGGCCTACTGCAGTTTCGATCACTCGCTGGACGGACTGAACCTGGCCCAGGTCCTGGCGCGGCAGGGACGCGCGGTTAGCATTCACAATGCCGCGACCCTCATCATCGAACTGCAGGAGGCCGGCGGTTGCCAGGCCATTTATCACGCCATGCACCCTGAAGACGTGGTGACCATTCTCCGGCATCCGCGCACCATGATCGCCGCCGACGGCGGCATCGAAACGCCCGGCAACGCGCACCCGCACCCACGCAATTACGGTACCTTCGCGCGCGTGCTGGGCCGCTATGTGCGCGAGCAACAGGTACTGCCGCTGCACACCGCCATCCACAAGATGACCGGCATGCCGGCCGCGCGCATCGGTCTCGAGGATCGTGGCCGCATTGCAACGGGCGCCATTGCCGATGTGGTGGTGTTGGATCCCGACGAAGAGACCGATCGCGCCACGTTTACCGAACCCCACCAGTATGCCGAGAGCCTGCACCATGTCTTTGTGGCCGGCGAAGCGGTGCTGCTGGACAAGCGCATGACCGGCGCGCGGCCGGGGCGCGTATTGCGCTCTGCCGCCTACCGAAGAGGAAACTGATGTGACGATGCAAAAAATCCGGGCACGCATGACCGTGGTCATACTGACGCTGCTTTGCGCCTGCGCAGCCACCCCGCAACAGCCGCAGACTCGCCAGGCCATCATCCGCTATGCATCCGTGCATCATCCCCAAGTCGCGCTGCACGGGATGGTGGTGTCGCAGAACACCCTGGCTTCCCAGGTCGGGCGAGACGTGCTGCAAAAGGGCGGTAACGCAGTAGACGCGGCGGTTGCCATGGGCTTCGTCCTGGCCGTGACCCTGCCGCGCGCCGGGAACCTGGGCGGCGGCGGCTTCATGCTGGTGCACCTGGCCGAAACCGGCAAGACCATTGCCCTGGATTATCGCTCGGTGGCGCCGCTGGCCAGTGACCCACAGCTGTTTCGAACAGCCAATGACAAGCTCGACATGGCGGCATTGACCCACGGCGCGAAAGCCTCCGCAGTGCCGGGCACCGTGGCCGGGCTGTACCACGCCTGGCAACAGTGGGGCACCCTGCCCTGGAAAGACCTGCTTGCGCCCGCGCAAGAAATGGCGGCCCAGGGCATCGTCGTCTCCCACGACCTGGCGTTTGCCCTGTCCGAAGGCATGCAGAGCATGGGCCA
>JBFJZP010000938.1:0-1305 GCA_041622095.1 Burkholderiaceae bacterium
AGTACCGCGCCTTGCTGGCCGGTTGACCGGTCGCGCGCTGCGTTCCGCTGCGGCACTGCGCCGGGCAGCTGACGTTCAGAACAGGCCGGGTACCAGACGCCAGCTGCGTTGCCGGTAGGCGGCATAGTCCGGATGGGCTTGCGTCATCCAGCGTTCCTCCAGGCCCGCCTTGACCAGCAGCACCACCAGCAAGGCGGCCCAGGCCAGCCAGCCGGGCAGCGGGGGAGAGGCCAGCGCCAGCGCCGCCGCACCGAGCAGCACCGCGCTGTACATCGGGTGGCGGATATGGCGGTAGGGGCCGCTGGTGACCAGGCGCCCGCCGGCCCGGGGTGTCGGACGGATGTTGAAGTTGCCCGGACGGTTGTGCCAGAAGGCCCAGAGCACGAGTGCCACGGCGGCCAGCGCCAGCACGATGGCCAGCGGCGGGATCGCTCCGTCCATGATGCGTGCGCCGGCCAGCCAGGCCAGCAGCAGCAGCAGTCCGAACTGCAGTGTCACAAGAACCGATCCCATCGATGCGCCCCCGGGTGTTGGACCAATGCCGATGTTCGCAGCATTTGCCCATTCTTGGGCTGCTGGCACGGTCGGACCCGGTGCCATGTCGGTGCAGATCCGGTTAACATGCTGTATGGATCAACAGTTTCGCACGCCTGCCGATGCGACCGTGCCGATACCGGTGGCAGGGCAGGGCGCCCGCATGCCTGACGCACCGGCGCCGGCAGCCGATCCCCGCACCACCGCTGTGGCGCCGGTATTGACGCGTGCCCATGCGCGGCGTCTGCGCGAAATCTACCGCTCGGCGGGTTGGCCGAGCCAGGACGGGGTGGAGATCGAGTTGCTGGCCGCCGGACTGGTCGCACGACAAGCCGATGGCGCCGGCGCCGAACGCCTGCGGGTCACCGACACCGGCGTCGCCTTCCTGGCCCAGGTGTTGCAACGCAACCGGCAGGCGATGTCGGCCCACGATGCCCTGGTGGCCCAGGTGGCGCAAAACCTGTTGCGCGCCGGCCGTGTGGTCTGGACCGGGTTGACGGTACGCGCACGCCTGCCGGATCCCGGCGAGGCCGTTGCCGATCCGGGGTTTGGCGATGCAGTGGCCGAACCGGATATCGACCCGGCCACGGAGCCGGACGGTTTCATGTTGACACCGGGCGCGGAGGCCGCGTCCCGGGCGCGCTGGAAAGTCTGCAAGCCCGATGTGTTCTCGATCCGCAACACCACGGTGGCCGGATACCTGCAGCCGGTGGTGCATGAGATCAAGGTCAGCCGCGCCGACCTGCTCGGCGACCTGCGCCTGCGCGACAA
>JBFJZP010000939.1:0-1304 GCA_041622095.1 Burkholderiaceae bacterium
ACTCAACGACGCGCCGGTGCTCGCCGGTGCCGACGTGTCGTTCGCCATCGGCCGCGCCACGCCGCTGGCCCAGTCGCAGGCCGACTTCGTCGTGCTGGGCGGGCAGTTGTTGCGGGTCGCCCAGTCGGTCCGGCTGGCGCGGCGCACGTTGCGCCTCGTGCGCCAGAACCTGGGCTGGGCGCTGGCGTACAACCTGGGGTGTATTCCGCTGGCGGTGGTGGGCTGGATCCCGGCCTGGCTGGCCGGGTTGGGAATGGCCGCCAGTTCGCTGCTGGTCGTGGCCAATGCCTTGCGGCTGGCCGGCGATCTGACGTCAGACAGGAGCTGAACATGGATATTCTGTACCTGCTGATCCCGTTGTCGGTCGTGCTGGTGTTTTTCATCCTCGCCGGCTTGTGGTGGGCGATATATCGGGGCCAGTTCGAGGATATCGAGCGCGAAGGCGAGCGAATCCTGGAAGATCCTTGATCAAACACGCGGG
The DNA here is from genome assembly GCA_041622095.1 of Burkholderiaceae bacterium. GTDB lineage: Bacteria > Pseudomonadota > Gammaproteobacteria > Burkholderiales > Burkholderiaceae_C > CAISIP01. The sequence continues at coordinate 482 of JBFJZP010000939.1, forward strand.
CATTTGATGTTGGTCAAACCGGCCTAGGGTTTGCCATTGGAAACTTGACCTGAACCAATTTGGAAGACTTGAAAATGCAATTTCCCAATGCGAAGGCCGGTTCGTACAACGATACGGTCGTGCGGCAATTCGCCATCATGACCATCGTCTGGGGCGTGGTCGGCATGCTGGTGGGCGTGATCATTGCCGCCCAGCTGACCTGGCCGGAACTCAACTTCGGCATCCCCTGGCTCAGTTACGGGCGCCTGCGCCCCTTGCACACCAATGCGGTGATTTTCGCGTTCGGCGGTTGTGGCCTGTTCGCTGCCGCGTACTACGTGGTGCAGCGCACCTGCCAGGTACGCCTGTTCGGCGAGAAACTGGCGGCGTTCACGTTCTGGGGCTGGCAACTGGTCATCGTCGCGGCGGCGATCTCGCTGCCGCTGGGGTACACGCAGGGCAAGGAATACGCCGAACTCGAATGGCCGATCGACATCCTGATCACGCTGGTATGGGTGGCATTCGCGGTGGTCTTCTTCGGCACCGTCGGCACGCGCAAGGTGCGCCACATCTATGTCGCCAACTGGTTCTTCGGTGCCTTCATCCTGGCGGTGGCCTTGCTGCATGTCGTCAACAGCGCCGCCATTCCGGCCGGCTGGATGAAGTCGTATTCGGCCTACGCCGGCGTCCAGGACGCGATGGTGCAGTGGTGGTACGGCCACAACGCGGTCGGATTCTTCCTGACCGCCGGCTTCCTGGGCATGATGTATTACTTCATCCCCAAGCAGGCCGAGCGGCCGGTCTACAGCTACCGGCTGTCGATCGTGCACTTCTGGGCGCTGAT
>JBFJZP010000940.1:0-1304 GCA_041622095.1 Burkholderiaceae bacterium
ATCCTGCTGCCTGAAGAGGTCTGCCTGGCCTGGCTGGCGATGCACCTGAAGCGCCCGGTGCGCTGGATCGAGGACCGCCGCGAGCAGCTGACCGCCAGTGCGAACTGTCGCGAACACGCCTACGACATCACGCTGTACGCGACGCAGGAAGGCCGCTTGCTGGGCATCGATTGCGACGCGACGGTCGACTCCGGGGCCTATTCCTCGTATCCGTTTTCTGCCTGCCTGGAAGCGGCTCAGGTCGGCTCCATCCTGCCCGGCCCCTACCAGATGGACAGCTTCGCCTGCCGCACCTGGTCGGTGGCGACCAACAAGCCGCCGATCCTGCCCTACCGCGGTGTTGCACGCACCGGTGTGTGTTTCGCGCTCGAAATCATGATCGACGCCTTGGCGCGGGCCGCCGGGCGCGAACCGCACGAGGTGCGTCTGGCCAACCTGGTGCAGCCCAAGCAGATGCCTTACCAGAACATCACCGGCAAACAGTTCGACTCCGGCGACTACCCGCAGGCGCTGCAACGTGCGCTGGCTTCGCTGGACCTGCCGGCATGGCGCGCGCGCCAGCAGCGTGGCGAAAGCGACGGCCGGCTGATCGGAATCGGCCACTCGATCTACTGCGAACAGGCCGCACACGGCACCTCGGTCTACCACGGCTGGGGCATTCCGATGGTGCCTGGACACGAAGCCTGCCATGCGCGGCTGACTCCGGACGGCATTCTCGAACTGCGCATCGGCGCCCACTCCCACGGCCAGAGCCTGGAGACGACGCTGGCCCAGGTCGCCCACAGCGTGCTGGGCATCGACGAGTCGCAGGTCAGGCTGGTCCATGGCGACACGGCGATGTCGCCGTATTCCACCGGCACCTGGGGTTCGCGCTGCGCAGTGATGTCGGGCGGTGCAGTGGCCGAAGCGTGCAAGGCTCTGGCCACGCGCCTTTGCCATATCGGCGGCGCACTGCTCGAGACCGCCCCCGCATCGCTGCAACTCGGCCCGCAAGGCGTTCACGACGAGGCCAGCGGCCGCAGCCTGAGCCTGGCCGAAATCGCCCATGCCTGGTACCGCCAGCCGCAGCGCATGCCCGGCGACGTAGACCCAGGTGGCCTGGAGGTCAATGTCGGCTACAAGGCTGCCCGCGACACCGGCACCTTCAGTTATGCGGCCCATGCCTGTGCGCTGGCAGTCGACACCAGGCTGGGCACGGTCGAACTGCTGGACTACGTGATCTGCGAGGACGGCGGCGTGCTGCTCAACCCGATGGTGGTCGACGGCCAGATCCTCGGCGGCCTGGCCCAGGGCATAGGCACCGC
>JBFJZP010000941.1:0-1303 GCA_041622095.1 Burkholderiaceae bacterium
AGGAGAAAGCACAGGAAAACGGCGCCGTGATCGGTGCCCTGCCGGCCGATGGCGTGGCGGTGTTTCCGCAGGATGACGCCTTCGCATCGCTGTGGCGCCAAATGGCCGGTGCTCGCCGCTGCCTGGTGTTCTGCGCCACACCGGCGGCCGACCCTGCGCCCGGCATCGACGTCGCCTGCACCGCCGCGCTGTGGCAAGCCGGCGCCTGGCAGGTGCAGGCCCGCACGCCGGAAGGATCGCTGGCCTTCGTGCTGCGCATGGCCGGCGCACACAATGTACACAACGCGCTGGCCGCAGCGACCTGCGCGCTGGCCGCCGATGTTCCGCTGGTGGCGATCGTCGAAGGCCTGCAGGCCTTCGAGCCGGTCAAGGGTCGTTCGCGCACGCTGCAGCTGTCACTCGGCGGCAAACCCTGCACGCTGGTCGACGACAGCTACAACGCCAACCCGGATTCGGTCGATGCGGCGCTCGCGATGCTGGCCAGCCTGCCGGCACCGCGCCTGATGGTGCTCGGCGACATGGGCGAGGTCGGCGACCAGGGTCCGTTGTTCCACAGCCAGGCCGGCAGCCTGGCACACACGCTGGGCATCGAGTCGCTTTACACGCTCGGCCCGCTGTCGGCCCATGCCGCCCAGGCCTTCCCCGGCGCACGCCACTTCGACGACATGGCGGCATTGATTGCCGCCACGCGCGAACACGCGGTCGGCTGCGCCAGCATTCTTGTCAAGGGATCGCGATTCATGCAGATGGAAAAGCTGGTCGACGCCCTCACCCACCAGAGCCCTGCCATGTCAAAAACCACCGGAGACGCCGCATGCTGCTGAGCCTTGCACAATGGCTGCAGACACTGGGCCCGGAATTCGGCTTTCTGCGCGTTTTCCAGTACCTGACACTGCGCGCGGTGTTGTCGGCAATGACCGCACTGCTGATCGGCCTGGTCGCCGGTCCGGCGGTGATCCGCAACCTGGCCCGGCTCAAGATCGGCCAGCCGATCCGCGGCTACGGCATGGAAACCCATCTATCCAAGAGCGGCACCCCGACCATGGGCGGCGTGTTGATCCTGATCTGCATCGCGGTCTCGACGCTCCTGTGGATGGACTTGTCCAATCGCTTCGTCTGGATCGTGTTGCTGGTCATGCTGGGTTTCGGTGCGATCGGCTGGGTCGACGACTGGCGCAAGGTGGTGCACAAGAACCCCGAAGGCATGCGTTCGCGCGAGAAGTACTTCTGGCAGTCGGTGATCGGACTGGTGGCCGCCTTGTACCTGGTGTTCAGCATCTCGGAGAACTCCAACCTGCGGGTG
>JBFJZP010000942.1:0-1300 GCA_041622095.1 Burkholderiaceae bacterium
CGAGATCGCCTTGTCGATGGCCTCGGCCGATACCGGCACCAGGCCCTTCTGGTAGGCGTAACCGAGCATGAACAGGTTGGTGGCGATGCTGTCGCCGAGCAAGCGGGTGGCCAAACGCGTGGCATCGACGAAGTGGGTCTTGTTCGCGCCCACCGCCTCGATCAACGCCTCGCGCATGGCCGCGCCCGGCACCTGGGCATCCGGGTTGCGGGTGAACTCGGCGGTAGCCGCTTCATGGCTGTTGACCACCGCATGGGCAATGGTCTCATTGAGCTTGGCCAGGGCTTCCTCGCTGGCGGCCACCACCAGGTCGCAACCGAGCAGCAGGTCGGTTTCGCCGGCGGCGATACGCACCGCGAAGATGTCATCCTGCTTGGCGGCGATGCGGATGTGGGTGATCACCGGGCCGAACTTCTGCGCCAGACCGGCCTGATCGAGCACGCTGCAACCCTTGCCTTCGAGATGCGCGGCCATGCCCAGCAGGGCGCCAACGGTGGTCACACCGCTGCCGCCAACGCCGGGCAGGAGGATGTTCCAGGGACGTTCGAGCGACGGCTGACGCGGCTCCGGCAAGCTGATGAACAAGGCATTCAGACCCACCGCCTCGGGCTGACGCAGACTGCCACCGTGCACGGTGACGAAGCTCGGGCAGAAGCCATCGACGCAGCTGAAGTCCTTGTTGCAACTGTTCTGGTCGATCTGCCGCTTGCGTCCCTCTTCGGTCTCCAGCGGCAACACCGACAGGCAGTTGGATTTGACGCTGCAATCGCCACAACCCTCGCACACCGCCGGGTTGATGAAGGCGCGCTTGGCCGGATCGACCAGCTTGCCGCGCTTGCGCCGACGGCGCTTCTCGGTGGCGCAGGTCTGGTCGTAGATCATCACCGAGACGCCCTTGAACTCACGCAGCTCACGCTGCACCGCGTCCAGATCGCTGCGGTGATGAAACGTGACGATGGACGCGAAGCCGTCACGGCTCGGGTACTTCTCCGGCTCGTCGCTGACCAGGGCGATGCGCTTGACCCCTTCGGCGAACACCTGCTGGCTGAGCTGATCGACGCGCAGTTCGCCGTCGATCGGCTGGCCGCCGGTCATCGCCACCGCATCGTTGTAGAGAATCTTGTAGGTGATATTCACCCCGGAGGCGACCGCGGCACGAATCGCCAGCAGCCCCGAGTGAAAGTAGGTTCCATCGCCCAGGTTCTGGAAGACATGCCGGGTATCGGTAAAGGGCGCCTGGCCGATCCAGGTGGCGCCCTCTCCACCCATCTGGGTAAAGGTATGGGTTTCGCGGTCCGGC
>JBFJZP010000943.1:0-1299 GCA_041622095.1 Burkholderiaceae bacterium
GCGCGGCTCGGCAGGCGGGTGCTTCCAATCGGCACCTGGCCTGCGTGCACGTTGCGCAACCTGGCCCCGGGCCGCGGGCCCAGGGTTGATGCCGCAGCGCTTGCACTTGTCCTGTTGTCCGGAATCCCGGCGCCATCGCCGAGGGCAGCCGGCGAAGCGGAGTCGATCGCACCGGCCGTTGGCAATTTGCCATCGGCCGGCTAGGCATTCGACCTAGTGGCGGCGGTCGATGCCTGCCTATCGTTGGTTCTGTGCAGAGATGCGCCGCGGACCGATGCCCACGCGGGACGGCCACGAATCGTTTCACCTTCGCCACTCACCCACAGAGGTCCATTCCATGAGCCAGGTTCACTCGAATCGCAAACTTCCCTTCATCGCCAGGCTAACCGTCTGCGCATCGCTGGCTGCGCTGGGCGCCGGCCAGGCCGCCGTGGCAGCGGACGCCACCGCGCAGGCTGGCGCCACCGTGGTGGTGCCGATCGCGATCTCGAAGGTCAGCGACCTCAGCTTCGGCAAGTTCTCGACCGTCGGTGCCGGCACGATCTTGATCGGTACCGATGGTGTGCGTGCCAAGACCGGTTCGGTGGTGCTGCTGCAGGGCGACCAGGGCAATGCCGCCAGCTTCGATGTGACCGGCGATGCCGGCGCCACCTACGCCATCACGCTGCCGTCATCGGCCGTGTCGGTGACGGGTCCCGGCGCAGCGATGTCGATGGACAGCTTCGTCAGCGACCCGTCGGGCACCGGCCTGCTGACGGCGGGTGCGCAGACGATCAGCGTCGGCGCCACCCTGCACGTGGCGGCGGCGCAGGTCGACGGTGCCTACACGGCCAGCCTGCCGGTCAGCGTCGAATACAACTGACGCAGTGGCGCGGACCTGTTCCGGCTCGATCCGCGCGATGTCACGGCCTCGGCCAGCACGCCGGCAATGCCGGCCACTCACGTGGCTGGCACTCGGCCTGCTGCTGTGGGCGCCGCTCGCGGGTGCAGCCGGGCTGACCATCGTCAATACCGAGGGGCTCGCCTTCGGCAGGTTCGCGGCCGGATCGGGGGGCGCCGTGCAGATCGAATCAAGCGGTCTGCGCAGTGCGTCGGGCAGCGTGGTGCTGCTCTCGTCTGCCGGCGGCGGTGCCGCGCGCTTCGACCTATCGGGTGATCCGCATCTGACCTATGCGATCGGCCTGCCCGCCGATGGCGAGGTCATCCTGGTCGATGCCGTCGGCCGTCAGATGCCCTTGACCCATTTCACCAGCCAGCCGTCGGTGGTCGGGACGCTCGATGCGTCAGGCCGCCAGACGC
>JBFJZP010000944.1:0-1299 GCA_041622095.1 Burkholderiaceae bacterium
CAGCTGCCGCCCGCCGCAATCGTGCCTCCGGTCAGTGTCACGCCGGTGTTGTTCGGTGTACTGCTGGTCGCGCCGCCGGCGCAGGTCGTCGAATGCCCGGTGACCTTCAGGCCGTAGCTGTTGGTATTGCCTGCGCTGGTGCCGTCGATCGGGTCATCGGTAAACGTGGTCACCGTCAACGGCGTACCGCCGGTGTTGGACAAGGTGATGGTCAGGCTGCCGGCCTCGCCACTGGACAGCGAACCGCTGGAAAATGCCTTGGCAACCGACAGCGGGGATCGCACTGTGATGCTGGCATTGGCATCGGACGGCGGCACGAGGCCCAGGCTGTTGCTGAACTGGGTGTTGCGATCGATGCTGTTGCTGACCGACGTCGAATAGCTGCTGCCAGTGGTATTGGCCACCACATCGACCCTCAAGGTACATGCGCTGTTGGGCGCGACGGTGCCACCGCTGGCACTGATCGTGGTGGCACCCGGCGCGGGGTTGAACACGGGCGCCGTACCTCCCGGACAGCTGGCCGTTGCATTGGGCGTCGCGGCCACCCGCAGGGCCGGGGTGCCGCCGATCAGCGGAAAGACGTCGGTGAGGTTGAATTCGGGCAGCGTGATCGTATTGGTGTTGGTCACGGTGATGGTCATCGTGACCGGCGCACCGCCCAGGATCGCGGTACTGTTGCCGAACGACTTGGCAATGGTCGGCCGCGCCACGCCGAGCACACCGATGCTTTGTGTGACGTCGCCGGAGTTGGCCACCGGACCGTCGCCATCGGCTCCGGTGACCGAACCGCTGGCGATGGAGAACGTGTACCCCGCCGCTGCCCCGGTGGACGAGCCGGCCGTGACCGGCACCAGGATCGAGCAGCTGCCATCGACGCTGCCAAATTTCGCCGGAACAACGCCGCCACTGAGCGAAATGCGCTGCGAACCCTGGGTCGCGCTCAATGTGCCGGCGCCCGGGCTGACGACATTGCCGTCGGGATTGTTGCAGGTGTAGGTGGCGGCACCGGCAACCCGCAAGCCGTTGGGCAAGGTGCCGGGCAGGTTGTCCACCAACGGATTGGGAAACGACACGCCGGTGACATCGGTCGTGGCACTGTTGGACAGCTGGATACGCAGGCTGGTGATCTCGCCCGGATAGATCGGGTCAGGGCCGACCAGCGTGACCGATGTGCCCAGAGCGGCCAGGGCCGCTCCCGGCGCAGACAAGGCGCCGGCAAGCAAACAGGGGAGAAGATATCCGAAACGAAAAGACCGAAATTTCATGGCGCACCTACAAAAGCAGGCGCGAGTCTATGGG
>JBFJZP010000945.1:0-1296 GCA_041622095.1 Burkholderiaceae bacterium
AGCGCGACCGACACCGGTGCCAGGTCCGCGCTCTGGGTCCCCACCATGGTCAACAACTGGTGCAGTCGGCGGATCGCCACCGCATGGCGCTGGCGCCAGCTGTCGAGATCTTCCTTGCGCGACAGCAGTCCGAGCGTGATCTGGCTGGCGATCGAATACACGTCGTCGCGCGCGCTGCCACGGGCCTGGGTCTGCCACAAGGTGTCGGTCGGCAGACGATTGACTTCATGGCGCCACTGGGTCAGGCCGAGTTCGGAGTCGACCGCGAAGTAACAGCGCGCCGCCACTTCCAGCGTCGCCTCTGCCGTCTGTGCCAGATTGACCAGGTCCAGCGCCGGGAAGATGAACTCCAGCGCGCTGAGGTCTTCTGCCAGCGCGGTCTCGACACCGGCTGCGCACAAGGAGTCCGATGCGGCCTGCCAGCTGGCACGCGCGCCATCGGGCAGCCAATCGGACAACTGCGAGCGCATCGTGTTGGCCGCCGGCTGGTAGCGACTGATCAGTTCCGGCAGGTCGGTGTTGTCCGAGCGCGCCCGCAGCATCCAGCGTGATGCGCGCTGGGCGATGGCGGTGAGTTTGCCCAGCAGGTCGAGCTGCAGCTTGGCATCGACCCGGTAGTCCAGTGCATCGATCTGGTCCCACAGGCGTTCCAGGTCGAACACTTCGCGGGCCAGCGTGAAGGCGCGCACCACATCCGCCGCGGTGGCCACCGACTCCGCGGCAATGTAGTTGACAAAGGTGGCGCCGGTGCGGTTGACGACGGTGTTGGTGATGAAGGTGGCGATGATCTCGCGCTTGAGCGCATGGTTGTCGATCACGCTGGGGAAGCGCTCGCTCAGCGTCTTCGGGAAATAGGCCTTGAGCGTGCGATTGAAGTACGGGTCGTCCGGCAGGTTGCTGGCCAGCAACTCGTCGAACACCGACATCTTGGCATAGGCGAGCAGCACCGCACCTTCCGGTGCGGTCAGTCCCTGCTTGCGGGCGCGGCGCTGGGCGATTTCCTGGTCGCTGGGCAGGAACTCGATCGGCCGGTTCAGACGGCCGGCACCTTCAAGCCATTTCATCAGCCGCTGCTGCCCGTCGAGCAGGTACATCGGCCGGTGGTTGGCGATTTCCAGCGCCTGGGTCTGGTAGTAGTTGTCCGTCAATACCAGGCGGCCGACTTCGTCGGTCATCGATGCCAGCAGTTCGTTGCGCTGCTTGAGCGTCAGGTCACCGGATTCGACGATCTGTCCGAGCAGGATCTTGATGTTGACCTCATGGTCGGAACAGTCCACTCCAGCCGAGTTGTCGATG
>JBFJZP010000946.1:0-1294 GCA_041622095.1 Burkholderiaceae bacterium
CAGTCCGACAGCCGCCGCATCGGTCCGGCGGCCGAACCGGTGCCGGCGCCGCGGGTGTGCCGGCCGGACGACCTGTTCCGCCTGATGTACACCTCGGGTACCACCGACCGTCCCAAGGGCGTGATCCATTCCTACGCCAACTACCACTGGAAGTGCCTGGACCACATCGCGGTGCTTGGTCTGCACGGTGGCGAGAGGCTGCTCATTGTCGGACCGCTGTACCATGTCGGCGCCTTTGACTTGCCCGGCCTGGCGGTGCTGCAGATGGGCGGCCTGCTGGCGGTGCAACGCGAGTTCGAACCCGAACAGACGCTGGAGCTGATCGCGCGCGAGCGGCTGACCGCCGGCTGGATGGCGCCGGTGATGCTGAACCGCCTGCTCGCACTACCCGATCGCGAACGCTTCGACGTCAGCAGTTTTCGCTGGCAGATCGGTGGCGGCGAGCGCACCCCCGAAGAACGCATCCGCGAGTTCAGCTCACTGTTCAAGGCCGGCCGCTACATCGATGGCTACGGACTGACCGAAAGCTGTTCGGGGGATACGCTGATGGAAGCCGGCCGCGAGATCGAGAAGATCGGTTCCACCGGCCGCGCCCTGCCACATGTCGAGATTCGCATCTGCGACGACGATGGCCAGGCGATGCCAGCCGGCCAGACGGGCGAGATCTGCCTGCGCGGACCCAAGGTCACCAGCGGCTACTGGCGCGACCCTGAAAAGACTGCGGCCAGCTTCCATCCCGACCAATGGTTCCGCACCGGCGACGTCGGGCATCTCGACGCCGAGGGATTCCTGTTTCTGACCGACCGCAAGAAGGACATGATCATCAGCGGCGGCGAGAACATCGCCTCGAGCGAGGTCGAACGGGTGCTCTACCAGCTGCCGCAGGTGCTAGAAGCGGCGGCGGTCGGCCTGCCGGACGAACGCTGGGGTGAGCGGGTGGCTGCGGTGGTCGTGCTGCGCCCGGGAGCGACGCTGAGCTTCGATGATCTGCAATCGTTCTGTCGCGGCAAACTTGGTGGCTTCAAGTTGCCGAAGCAACTGGTGCTGCGCGAAACGCTGCCCCGGCTGCCGTCGGGCAAGGTGCTCAAGCGTGTCTTGCGCGCCGAGCTGACGTCAATCGAACTGGCGGGACAACATGAAACTTGACTTTTCAGGGCAGGTGGCCGTCATCACCGGTGGCGCCAGCGGTATCGGTAATGCGTGCGCACAGCTGCTCGCCGCGGCCGGTGCGCGGGTGGTGGTGGCAGATCGCAACGAGGCTGCCGCGCGTGCGGTCGCCGAGGCGGTGGGTGGC
>JBFJZP010000947.1:0-1294 GCA_041622095.1 Burkholderiaceae bacterium
GCAAGGATGTGATGTCGATGGTCAGCCGCGTGTCGATGTTGACGATGTCGCCGCTGGGCGTGAGGCCGGTTCCGGGCTCGATGACCAGCGTCGGGCTGTTCGACGCGGCCTGCGTTCCCAGTCCGACCATGAGCCCGCGGATCACGCCGGCGCCCATGGCCTGTGCCAGATCGGACTGGCGCGCGCGGATGTAGTTCTGGTCGTCGGTCAGGTCGTCGGCGGTCAGGAAGCGGCCGTCGAAGTAGAACGGGCGCCGGCGGCCGCTGTTCACGATCAGTGCGCCAGCGTTGAGCTGGGCTTGCAGCCGCGCTTCGTCCTGGGCGTCGCGCACCGTGAGTTCACTTTTTGAGGGCGATGGCATCAGTTTCTCCTCGTTGCCGGTTCGTTCATGGCGCACCGCGCCATGCGTACGGGTTGAAGACGATCGGGCGCAGCGCGTTGTCGGCCAGGTCGCGCCACCGGGGTTCGCGATGCTCGCCGGGCACCGGTTCAGGCTGCGCGGCAATCGCTGCCAGTGCGGCCTGGTCGATGACGGGGAACGCGTTGGCGTCGACCTGCGTCACCGGAACCGATACCCGCGCCAGCAAGACCTTGTCCCAGTCCGCCTCGCTGGCGTGTTCCGCCAGCTTGGGCAGACGGCCCGGGTCCTGCGCCGACGCCTGCGGCCAGGCGTCCAGCGCGCTTTCCATGCACCAGCGCCGGCGCGCTGCTTCGAGTTGTGCCGGGTCGCTCAGCCCCTGCATCGCGGCCAGCATGGCTTCGAGCCTGGGTGAGCGCGGCTGCGGCATCGCCAGTGTCCCCTGGGGATTGGCCGCTGTGATGCCGACCGCATGGGCCAGTTGCAGCGTCAGCTCGAAGGCGTCGGCGATGCGCGATGGCACGTTGTAGTCGGTCGCGTTGAAGGGCCCGGCGGCAAAGGCCGGTGTCTTGCCATGCGGGCACAGGGCGAAGCGCAGGAACACGTCCAGTACCAGGCGCCTGGCGCCGGGTGTATCTTCGCGCACCGCGTCGGTCACTGCCACGCGCTCGAGCGCGCTGGCCCCGAGCGATGCGCGTTGTGCCAGCCAGCGCCGGATACGGATGCACTGGATGCGGCGAATCTCGATCAGACGTCCCAGCCGGTCGAGCGCCAGACCGGGCGCCACCATCAACTCCAGTTCGGGATTCTCGAAGGCGCTGCAGCCCACGCGCAGGCCGGCCATCGTGCCGTGGCCATACAGGGCCGCGAAGGCGCGGCCCATGCGACCACGCAGGTAAAGCTGTTCGGCCGCGAAGTCCTCGGCGCCCAGCAGCA
>JBFJZP010000948.1:0-1293 GCA_041622095.1 Burkholderiaceae bacterium
ATCGGCGATGTACTCGCCCTCGAGCGGGCCCCACAGGTTGATGCTCGACTCGAAGCCGCCCTGGAGCCAGTCCTCGGGGGTGAGCAGATAGCCCATGTGGCCCTGGGAGTAGCCGAGGATGATCGTCTTGTCGGCGGCGACCGGCGAGTTGTCGCGGATGTAGCCGGCCAGCGGCACCGTGGGCTCGCCGGGCAGGGTGCCGATCACGTAGTCACCCAGCCGAAGGGCAGACACGTTGGTGCGGGTCCACAACAAACGCAGTTCTTCGCGCATCGACACCAGCAAGGCCAGGCTGGGGTTGTGTTCGACCGCCGCAGCCACGTGAGCACGCGCTGCCTGCGGGATCTTGTCCTGGTCGCGATGCAGCCAGCGTTTGGCGAATTGCAGGTTGGCCAGCTTGGCATGGCTCGCCGCCGTGCCTTCGGCCTTCAGCTTGGCGATTTCCGCGCGGCAGGCACGGCGCAGATTGCCGGCATAACGGGCCATCACTTCGTAACGGTTGGCGATGATCGCCTCCAGGGTATGTCCGTCGGCGATCGGCTTCTGGGCACCCAGGCGCAGCATCGGCGGCGTCTTGCGGACCTTGGCCAGGCCGAGCATCTGCAGGCAGCGGATGTACATCCAGCCGATGTCGAACTCGTGCGGCTTGACCGACAGCTTGGCCGAGGTCGGATAGGTATGGTGGTTGTTGTGCAACTCCTCGCCACCGATGATGATGCCCCAGGGCGAGATGTTGGTCGACGCGTCGACCGCCTCGAAGTTGCGATAACCCCACCAGTGGCCGAGGCCGTTGATGATGCCGGCGGCGGTGATCGGGATCCAGAGCATCTGCACCGCCCAGACCGTCAGGCCGACCGCGCCGAACAAGGCGACGTCGACCAGCAGCATGACACCCACGCCCTGCCAGCTGTAGCGGGTGTAGAGGTTGCGTTCGATCCAGTCGTCAGGCGTGTTGTGGCCGTACTTGGCGAGCGTTTCCTTGTTCTTGGCCTCGGCGCGATACAACTCGCTGCCGGTCAGCAACACGGTCTTGATGCCTTTGGCAACCGGGCTGTGCGGGTCTTCCGCGGTTTCGCACTTGGCGTGGTGCTTGCGGTGGATGGCAACCCACTCCTTGGTCACCATGCCGGTGGTCAGCCACAACCAGAAACGGAAGAAGTGCGACGGAACCGCATGCAGATCAAGCGCGCGATGCGCCTGCGAACGGTGCAGGAAGATCGTGACGGCGGCGATCGTGATATGGGTCATCACGCCTGCGGCGATCAGGATCTGCCACCAACTGGCATCCAGCAA
>JBFJZP010000949.1:0-1288 GCA_041622095.1 Burkholderiaceae bacterium
CTAAGAATAAGTCCGCAAGCCTTTTTTTTTTCATTTTGCCATCCGGAACCCGCACATCATGTTGACTACCGAAGAGAACGATCTTTTATGCCGTGTCGAAGGCCAGGCACCGATGGGCCAGTTGATGCGTCGCCACTGGACGCCGGTATGCCTGCTTGAAGAGGTCGCCGAGCCCGATGGCACACCGGTCAAGGCCCGCGTGTTCGGCGAAGACCTGGTGGTGTTCCGCGACACCGATGGTCGCATCGGCGTCATGGACGAATATTGCCCGCACCGTGGAGCGTCGCTGGTGTTCGGACGCAACGAAGAAGGTGGCCTGCGCTGCCTGTACCACGGCTGGAAGATGGATGTGGCGGGCAACGTGCTGGAAATGGTGTCCGAGCCAGCCGCCAGCGGCATGGCGCAAAAGGTCAAGCACAAGGCCTATCCGGCCAAGGAGTGGGGCGGATTTGTCTGGACCTACATGGGTCCGCCTGAGACCATGCCGGAATTCCAGCCGCCGGTCTGGGCGCCAACCGCCGAAACGCGGGTGACGATTGCCAAGGCCATCGTTCCATGTAATTGGGCGCAGATCCTCGAAGGCGCCATCGACTCGGCGCACAGCTCCAGCCTGCATTCGTCCGATTTCGTCGCCGCGCGTGTTGACGGCGCCAAGGCCACTGGCGACAAGTTCTTGCGCCCCTCTACCGACAAGGCACCACGCATGCAGGTGGAGCGCATGCCCTACGGTTTTCGTTACGCTGCGTTGCGCCGGCCGATCCAGAACGCCGCGGTCAACGAGTACGTGCGTTCGACGGTATTTGTCGCGCCTGCGGCGGCGTTGATTCCGCCCAACAACCTGTACAACGTCGCCAATATCAATGTGCCGATGGACGACACACATACGGCGTTTTATTTCATGGCCTGGGGCCATCCGGCACAGACACCGGACACCGCGTCATGGCGCAAGTTCCTCGGGCAACAGGTTGGCATCGACCTGGACGAGGAATACCGCCCGCTGCGCAACCGTGACAACCGTTTCTGGCAGGACCGCTCCGCCATGAAGACCGGTAACTTCACCGGCATCACCGGATTCCCGAACCAGGACATCGCGATGTGGGTGACGATGGGGGCCATTGCCAACCGCAGTAGTGACCGACTGGGCGCCAGTGACCTGGCGATCGTCGAATTTCGCAAGCAGATGCTCGAGGCCGTGCGCGCGTTCCAGGGTGGCGCGCCCGCCATCGGTACCGGCGAGGCGACGATTCCGGCCTCGGTCTGCGCCTTCCAGGCCATCGTTCCGAAAACC
>JBFJZP010000950.1:0-1286 GCA_041622095.1 Burkholderiaceae bacterium
CGACCGGCCAATGTGGTTTCAGCTCTATGTACTGAAAGACCGCGGTTTCATGAAAAACGCCCTGGAGCGGGCCAAGGCCGCCGGCGTCACCACCCTGGTGTTCACCGTGGATATGCCGGTGCCGGGCGCCCGCTACCGCGATGCGCACTCCGGCATGAGCGGGCCTAACGCACCGCTGCGCCGCATGCTGCAGGCCATGACCCACCCGAGCTGGGCCTGGGACGTTGGCCTGCACGGCCGCCCGCATGACCTGGGCAACATCTCCGCCTACCGCGGCAATCCCACCGGCCTGGCCGACTACATCGGCTGGCTGGGCGAGAACTTCGACCCGTCGATCTCGTGGAAGGATCTGGAGTGGATTCGCGAGTTCTGGGACGGGCCGATGGTGATCAAGGGCATCCTCGACCCCCAGGACGCCAAGGACGCGGTGAGCTTTGGTGCAGACGGCATCGTGGTATCCAACCACGGCGGTCGCCAACTCGACGGCGTGCTGTCCAGCGCCCGCGCACTGCCAACCATCGCCGACGCGGTCAAGGGCGACCTGGCGATCCTCGCCGACTCGGGCATCCGCACCGGCCTGGACGTGGTGCGCATGCTCGCCCTTGGCGCCGACAGCGTGCTGCTCGGCCGCGCCTTCATCTACGCCCTGGCCACAGCTGGCGGCGCCGGGGTGAGCAACCTGCTGGAGCTGATCGAGAAAGAGATGCGGGTCGCCATGGTGCTGACCGGCGCCAAGTCGATCGGCGAGATCAGCGCCGATTCGCTGGTGCGCGAGCTGAACCACACAGCCCCCTGACCTCTGGAGCCCGCATGAGCCTGCCTACCGCCTTCCTCGCCGCCGTCGCACGCCTGATCCCAGCCGAGCGCCGTTTCGACGATCCCCTGTCGACCTTGGCCTTTGGCACCGATGCCAGCTTCTACCGGCTGATTCCCCAGCTGGTGGTGCGCGTCGAGTCGGAAGACGAAGTGGTGCAGCTGCTCAAGCTGGCCGACGCCGAGCGGGTGCCGGTGACCTTCCGCGCCGCCGGCACCAGTCTGTCCGGCCAGGCGATCAGTGACTCGCTATTGATCGTCCTCGGCGACCAGTGGAGCGGCCGCGAAGTGCGCAACCAAGGCGCGCAGATTCGCCTGCAGCCTGGGGTGATCGGCGCGCAAGCCAACGCCGTGCTGGCGCCCTTCCAGCGCAAGATCGGCCCGGACCCGGCCTCGATCAATGCCTGCAAGATCGGCGGCATCGTCGCCAACAACGCCAGCGGCATGTGCTGCGGCACCGCGCACAACAGCTA
>JBFJZP010000951.1:0-1286 GCA_041622095.1 Burkholderiaceae bacterium
ACTTCGGCGTGTTCGTCGGCCTGGCCGCCGGCATCGACGGCCTGGTGCACCTGTCCGACCTGAGCTGGAGCGAGCCGGGCGAGTCGGCCGTGCGCAACTACAAGAAGGGCCAGGAAGTCGAAGCCCTGGTGCTGGCAGTCGACGTCGACCGCGAGCGTATCTCGCTGGGCATCAAGCAGCTCGACTCCGACCCGTTCACCACCTTCGTGTCGGTGAATGACAAGGGCCAGATCGTGACCGGCAAGGTCAAGACGGTGGACCCGAAAGGTGCCGAGATCGACCTGGGCAACGACATCATCGCCTATCTGCGTGCCTCCGAGATCAGCCGCGACCGTGTCGAAGACGCGCGCAACGTGCTCAAGGAAGGTGACGAAGTCACGGCCGTGGTGGTCAACGTGGATCGCAAGACCCGCAACATCCAGCTGTCGATCAAGGCCAAGGACGCGGTCGACCAGCAGGAAGCCATGGCCAGCCTGAGCCAGAACTCGCAGCGCGAGAACGCAGGCACCACCAGCCTGGGTGCCCTGCTGCGTGCCAAGCTGGACAACAACTGATCGTCGGTAACACCGATTTCCGGACATCGGGCGGGCGCCGCAAGGCGTTCGTCCGGTCCCGGGTACCCGACTCTGCTTCATGACCCGTTCGGACCTTGTTGAAGAATTGGCCAACCGGTTTGGCCAGCTCACGCATCGCGACGCCGAGTTTGCCGTCAAGGCCATCCTGGACGCGATGAACGACGCCCTGGTGGCCGGTCACCGGATCGAGATCCGGGGTTTCGGCAGTTTCTCCATCAACCGGCGTCCACCCCGCATGGGGCGCAATCCGCGCAGCGGCGAAAGTGTGGCGATTCCCGAAAAGCGGGTGCCCCACTTCAAACCGGGCAAGGCCTTGCGCGAGTCGGTGGACAATCGGCATCAGGACGAGTCCGGGCCGGCCGACGGCGAACGCCGCATCGGCTGATCCAAACTCCCGGCTGTCATTCGATCCCCTCTGGCGGCACACCGCCGGACGGGGCTCCCCACTAGAATCGGAAAGCATGAAAAACACTGTCCGACTGCTGAAGTGGGTACTGAAGGCATGCATCTTCTTCACGCTGTTCGCGTTCGCGCTGAATAACCAGCACGATGCCAGCCTGCATTTATTCTTCGGCCGACAGTGGCGCAGCCCGATGGTGCTGATCGTGCTGGCGGCATTTGCCGCCGGACTGTTTGTCGGCGTGCTGGGCATGGCGCCCTGGCGCTGGCGCCGAACCGATCCGATCGCGCCCGCCAGCCGTCCTCCTGCCA
>JBFJZP010000952.1:0-1281 GCA_041622095.1 Burkholderiaceae bacterium
CCACCTCGGTGACGCTGTTCACCGCGTTGAAGTGGCTGGGCGGTGCATACCTGATCTACATCGGCCTGGGCATGGTGTTCGCGCGCCGTGCCGGCGCCGGCTCGCTGGCCGGTCTGGCGCAGGTGCAGCCGGCCGTGGCCGCGACGCCCTCGCTGCGCACGGTATTCATCCAGGGTTTCTGGACCAATGCGCTCAACCCCAAGGTGGCGCTGTTCTTCCTGGCCTTCGTGCCGCAGTTCATCCATCATGATGCTGCCCACAAGACCTGGACCTTTCTGCTGCTCGGCCTGATCTTCAATGTCAACGCCTTGCCGGTGAACCTGGCCTGGGGGTTGGGCGCGGCCTGGCTGGCCCGGCGGATGCAACTGCTGCGCGGCGCGCTGGCCTGGCTGGACCGCGCGGCCGGTGCACTTTTTCTCTATTTCGGTATCCGGCTGGCGACGGCCGAACCACTGGCAACCTCGACCTAAGGAGACCTGGAAATGCCCCACAACACCATCAAGATCAGCCCGCAGGAAGCGCTGGTGCGCACCATCGAACACCGCGAGATCTTCCACGACGAGATGTTGCACATCATGCGCCAGATCATGAGTGGCGAGATGTCCCCGGTGATGATGGCCGCCTTGATCACCGGCTTGCGGGTCAAGAAGGAGACCATTGGCGAGATCACCGCCGCGGCGCAGGTGATGCGCGAATTCTCGACCAAGGTGCATGTGCAGGACACCACGCACCTGGTCGACATCGTCGGCACCGGCGGCGATGGTTCGCATACCTTCAACATCTCGACCTGCTCGATGTTCGTCGCCGCGGCGGCCGGCGCCAAGGTCAGCAAGCATGGCGGGCGCAGTGTCAGCAGCAAGAGTGGCAGCGCCGACGTCATGGAGGCACTGGGAATCGACATCAACCTGTCGCCGGAGGCGATCGCCCGGTGCATCGACACGGTCGGTGTCGGATTCATGTTCGCGCCGAACCACCATCCGGCGATGAAGAATGTGGCGCCGGTGCGCAAGGAACTGGGTGTCCGCACGATCTTCAACCTGCTGGGCCCATTGACCAATCCGGCCAGCGCACCGAACATCCTGATGGGTGTGTTCCATCCCGACCTGGTGGGTATCCAGGTGCGCGCGCTGCAGCGCCTGGGTGCGGAACACGCGGTCGTGGTGTATGGCCGCGACGGCATGGATGAGGTCAGCCTGGGTGCGGCCACGATGGTGGGCGAACTGCGCAACGGCGAGATCACCGAGTACGAAATCCATCCGGAGGACTTCGGCATGGTGATGG
>JBFJZP010000953.1:0-1278 GCA_041622095.1 Burkholderiaceae bacterium
CTCTGGCGCAGGGTCCAGAAGCCGTCGACGCTGTTGCGCTCGCCGCCCTGGTAGCCGGTGACGATGCGTGCCGGTATGTCCAGCGCACGCATCATGATCGCGAATGCGGATGCGATATGTTCGCAAAATCCGGTGCGCCGGTCGAACCAGAATTCGTCGGCGGTATCCTGGCCGTAGACCCCGGGCTCGAGGGTATAGCTGTAACCACCGGTGCGCAGGCGCTGCAGCACCGCGTCGACCATCCTGGCCGGGTCGTTGTCCATGGCCGGGTCGCGCCGCAGGCTGCTGGCCCATTCCATCGTACGCGGGTTCAGCCCCGGCGGCAGGTCCAGATAGTCCTGCAATGCAGCGGTCCGGCGCAGCGGGCCATGGCGGAACAGGGTATGGCTTTGCGCACCGTAACGCAGCAGGTCTGCCACCGGTCGGTCGGCGATCCACTGCAGTTGCGCCGACATGCGCATCGACATGTTGGGCGTATCGGGTTGCTGGAGCGCGGCATCGAGCACGAAGATCCACGGGCGGTTGTTCGGCTCGAGCGTGACCTGGTAACGGATCGGTTCCCCTTCGACCTGCAGGCCCGGCGGGTCCTGCATGCGTTGCGGAAAACCGGAGCGCAGCGGTTGCCACTGCCGTCCCTGCAGTGTCGACAATACCGGGCCGCGGAAATACAAATCGGACTGCGGCGGCGGCAAGCCGTCGAAACGGATGCGCATGGCGATGCTGTCATCGAGCGCCAGTGCGGCGATGGCGCCGACCTCCATCGTCGAGGACAGCCCGCTGCGACCGGCCATCGCGTCGCTCGGCACGCCCCACAGCGGCGCCATGCGCGGAAACAGCATGAACAACACCAGCATGATCGGCGCGCCGAGGGCGGCCATGGTCAGCGCAATCCCGGCGGCTTCGCGCAAGGGCGGTTTGCCCACCGGCATGTGGGTGTTGACCAGGGCGGTGAGCAGGCCCATCAAGGCCACCAGCATCGCTGCCGCGGTGAGCAGGGACTGCGAGAAGAAGAAGTTGGTCAGCATCGTGAAGAAGCTCAGGAAGAACACCACGAAGGCGTCTCTGCGGGCACGCAACTCCAGCGTCTTGAGCGTCAGCAACACCACCAGCAAGGTCACGCCGGCGTCGCGGCCGAGCAGCGTGCGGTGGGTGGCCAGGGTGGCACCGATGGTCAGCACCAGCAGCGCCATCAACCACCAGCGCGAGGGCAGCGGCCGCGCTGTCCAGGCCAGCACGCCGCGCCAGGCCAGCACCGCCAGCGCCAGCGCCGAGCACCAC
>JBFJZP010000954.1:0-1277 GCA_041622095.1 Burkholderiaceae bacterium
ATCTAGGTCGGCCGGGCACATCAGCGCGCGCGCCAGTTGCAGGCGCATGCGCCAGCCGCCGGAGAAGCTGTTGACCGGGTTTTCCAGTTCGGCGGTCTTGAATCCGAGTCCGAGAATCAGTGCCTGGGCCCGGGCGGGCGCATCATGGGCGCCGGCGTCATGCAGATCCATGTAGGCATGGGCCATGCGGTCGCCGTCGTTGCTTTCCTCGGCGGCGGTGACTTCCTGCTGCGCGGCCAGCAGGCGTATGTCGCCCTGGATCACATACTCGGTGGCCGACATGTCGGTTTCCGGCATGTTTTGCGCGACCTGGCCCATGCTCCAGTGGCCCGGCACGCTGAAATCGCCGGCGTCCTCATGCAGCGAGCCGTCGAGCAGCGCGAACAAGGAGGACTTGCCGGCACCGTTGCGCCCGACCAGGCCGACCTTCTCGCCGGGGTTCAGCGTGACGGAGGCGGCATCGAGCAGGACTTTGGTGCCACGGCGCAGCGTGACGTTCTTCAGGGTGATCATGTATTTCTAGTCAAAGTGTCCGTGGCGATCCGCCCCGATGCAGGGCAGACAAGGCATCCCGGGACACGACACAGACCTGGTCGTGACCGGCGCTGGTATCGAGCCAGACCACGTCCAGCGTGGGGAAGGCTGCCTCGAAATGGACCCGTTCATGGCCGATTTCCAGGACCAGCACCGCGGCCGCTGACATCACTTCGGGGGCATCCTGCAACAGGCGCCGCACGAAGTCCATGCCATCCATGCCGCCGGCCAGGGCCAGCGCTGGTTCGGCGCGGTATTCGGGCGGCAATTGTGCCATGCTGTCGGAATTCACGTATGGCGGGTTGCACAGGATCAGGTCATAAGGGCCTTTGGCGGCCGCCAGACCGTCGCCCTGCAGCAGGCGGATCCGGTCCTGCAAACCGTGGCGCTTCAGGTTGATCGCGGCCACCGCCAGCGCATCCGGCGAGATGTCGGCCGCATCGATCTGCAGATCCGGATACCGCATCGCGGCCAGCACCGCCAGGCTGCCGCCGCCGGTGCACAGGTCGAGCAGGCGTTCGGCGTCCTCAGACAACCAGTAGTCGATCGCGCCATGGTCGAGCAACTCGCCGATCAGGCTGCGCGGCACGATGCAGCGTTCGTCGACATGAAACGGCACGCCCTGCAGCCAGGCCTCGCCGGTGAGATAGGCGGCCGGCTGGCGCGACGTGATGCGCTGCTGCACCAGCGCCCGTACCTGGGCCTGCTGCGCATCGGTCACCGGTCGGTCCGCGGCCGGATCC
>JBFJZP010000955.1:0-1277 GCA_041622095.1 Burkholderiaceae bacterium
ACCACGCCGTGCACCGGTGCCACCATCTCTGGTGAGGTGCCCCAGGTGACCTGCGGCTGGATCGCGCCAGCCTCGATCAGCACGTCCTTGTCGAAGCGCGCGTCCGCATCGCTGTGCAGGGTGCGCCAATGGGCGACGGCCGCCTCCCACTGCGCGCCGCGCGGTGCGAACGGCCGCTCGCGCAGATACCCGATGGTGGTGTCGTCCACCGCCACCATGCCGGCGCGCGCACCGGCTTCGATCGCCATGTTGCACACCGTCATGCGCCCTTCCATCGAAAGTGCGCGCAAGGCGCTGCCGGCAAACTCGATGGTGTGCCCGGTGCCGCCCGCCGTGCCGATGTGCCCGATCACGGCCAGCACGATGTCCTTCGCGGTGACGCCGGCGCCGAGCTCGCCCTCCACGCGCACGCGCATGTTGCGCGACTTCTTCTGCAACAGGCACTGGGTTGCCAGCACGTGCTCGACCTCCGAGGTGCCGATGCCGAAGGCCAGCGCAGCAAAGGCGCCGTGAGTGGAGGTGTGGGAGTCGCCACACACCACGGTCATGCCCGGCAATGTGGCGCCCTGCTCCGGACCGATGACATGCACGATGCCCTGGCGCGGATCGTTCATCTTGAACTGCACGATGCCGTAGCTGTCGCAGTTGGCGTCCAGCGTGTCCACCTGCAACCGCGACACCGGGTCGTCGATGCCGCGCGCACGGTCGGTGGTGGGCACGTTGTGATCGGACACCGCGAGCACCGAGGACGTGCGCCAGAGTTGGCGGCCCGCCAGTTGCAGACCTTCGAATGCCTGCGGCGAGGTGACCTCGTGCACCAGGTGACGGTCGATGTAGAGCAACGTCGTGCCATCAGCCTCGGCCCGCACCACGTGCTGGTCCCACAGCTTGTCGTAAAGAGTCTTGCCGGCCATCGATGCCCCTCGCGCAAACCAGGGCGGCGATGGTACGCCCCTTCTATGAATAGCTCCAATTCACTGTGTTTATAATATTGATTCCTGATCGGAATAAACACGCCTGGACACCGCTGCCCTGCAAGCGTTTATCGAAGTGGCCGAGACGCGCTCGTTCTCGCGCGCGGCCGAACGCCTGTTCATTACCCAGCCGGCCATCAGCAAGCGCATTGCCGGACTCGAGCAGACGCTGGACGTGCGCCTGTTCGATCGCATCGGACGCCGCGTCACCTTGACCGAGGCCGGTGCAGCGCTGCTGCCGCACGCCCAGCGCATCCTGCGCGAGCTGCGCGCCGGGCGCCAGGCGATCCTGGCGCTGGACGG
>JBFJZP010000956.1:0-1275 GCA_041622095.1 Burkholderiaceae bacterium
AGGTGCTTGATGTGGGCCCGCATGCTGACGCGCAGCTTGGCATCCAGGTTGGACAAGGGCTCGTCCATCAGGAACACCTTGGGTTCGCGCACGATGGCTCGGGCCAGTGCGACCCGCTGGCGCTGGCCACCGGACAGCTCCTTGGGCCGGCGTTGCAGGAACTCATCGAGCTCGACCTTGCCCGATGCCTTCATCACCGCCGGACCGATGTCGGCTGCCGGCGTGCCGCGGATGCGCAGCGGAAAGCTGATGTTCTCGTACACCGTCATGTTCGGGTACAGGCCGTAGCTCTGGAACACCATCGCCACGTCCCGGTCCTTGGGCTCCAGGGTGTTGACGCATCGATCACCGATCCATATCTCGCCTTCGGACGGATCCTCCAGGCCGGCGACCATGCGCATCGTCGTGGTCTTGCCGCAACCCGACGGCCCGAGCAGGACGAGGAATTCTCCGTCTGTAATGTCCAGCGACATGCGCTTGACGCCGACTGCCGCGCCCCAGGACTTGGCAATGTTCTTGAGTTGGATTCGGGCCATGGTTTGTTTCCGTTGTTGGTGGGGTAGCGATCAGGCTTGCGCAGTCAAAACCTGCATCCACACTGCGACCTCGTCGATCAGCACCCACTCGCGCAGCACCCGGCCATCGACGATCTCGGCATGGTTGATGCCCATGATCTCGACTCCGCGGTCGCTGGCCGGGCCATACAGCCCCAGGGCCGCCGCGTGGTTGGTGTGACGGGTTTGCGCGCGCCAACGCATGGCAATGCGATCGGGACGACCGCCACCATGGTTCGAGGCCAGATGTTCCAGCGTGAAGGACTCGACCTGCAGCGACGCGAACAAGGCACCCCAGAAAGTCTGGACTTCCAGGCGGCCATAACGCGTGGTCTCGCAAGGGCCGATGTGGTGAACCGCCTCGTCGTACAGCGTCGCATCCTGTCCACCATGGGCGAAGGCCTCGATCGCCTGCGCATAGGCCTGCGCAACCGGCTCGTCGTCGATGTGCGAGCGGTAACCATCCGGCGCCTGGCCGGCAACCGGCTTGTTCCATCCGCCACGCTGGTTCAACCAGGTCTGCGCGAGATCGCGCGGCGTGCTGCCGATCTGCAACGCAATCGCACCCTGGTCGCGCACCAGCCATTCATGCACGATCCGGTTGTCCTTGCACACGCAGTCGGCAATCGTGCGGGCATGGACCAGGCGGCCGCTGGCCTTGCCGAACATGCCGTCGCCCCGGTGAGTCATCGTCGAGATGATGCGGTGCGAACTCAGGAAT
>JBFJZP010000957.1:0-1274 GCA_041622095.1 Burkholderiaceae bacterium
CAGCACCGACGCGCCGGGCGGCAGCAGGTTTTCGACCACCACCTCCCAGGCGCCATGGCCATTGCTGGCATAAAAGAAGGCATGGGCATCCGGCGCATGCAACAGCCGGCGCAGGCCCTGTTCGCAGGCCGCGATGGTGGCGTCGACCCGCGGATCGGCCAGATCCATGGGTTGGCGCGACATGGCGTGCAAGACCTCGTCGGGTACGGGGGTAGGGCCGGGCGACTGCAGCAGGCGGCGGCCAGGGATGCGGATGGAGGACGACATGGGCAATGGGGCCGACAAGGCCCGAAAAGGGTGGCGACCGGTGATGCTACGGCCGAAGCGAGCTTCAAGGCGCGCTGTAGCTACCTGGCGACGGCAGTCCCAGCTGTCCGAGAGACTCGACCTTCGATGGAACGGGTGCGGCTTCGCCGCGGCGGTCGATCAAGCGGTCAGTCAGCGCCGCGGCTGCCCACATGGTGCACAGGCTGATCCAGGACGTCATCGTGAAAACCGCTGCACCCGACACACCGGCGCCGACTGCGCAACCGCCGGCGAGCATGCCGCCAAAACCCATCAGCATCGCTCCTGCGATGTAGCGGCGCATCGATTGCCCACCCTGGAAGCCCTCGAGTTTGAGTTCGCGCCAGATTGCAGCCGAAATGAATGCACCCAGAGCCACGCCAGGCACGAGTCCGAGGTCGAACTTGAGGGCCTGGCCGGGAGGTGACAACACGAGCATCAAGGTGTCGGCGGCCGGGCCGGTGAAGGACAGGCTCTGGATCGGGATCACCAGATCGAAGGCACTGCGCGACAACTTGTAGGTGACCAGCCATGCCACGGCCACCATCAAGCCCGCGCCGATGGCGCCGAACCAGTTCCAGAAGCGCACCCGCTGGCGCTTCGCCCAGACCAGGGCAGCGATCAACCAGACGGCGCCGAACAACATTCCGCCGAGATGCCCCCACCCTGTGATGACGAGCAGATCGCGAGCCGAGCCGCCGTCAACGGTCCACCACGCAGAAATCTCCGCGCGCACCGAAGACAAGACGCCGGACATCGCCGATTGCGCCGTGACCGCAAAAACCAAGCCCGACAGCAGCGCTCGCAGGTTGCCCTGGGCGGCCAGCACCAGCAAACGGCTCGAACAGCCGCGCGCCAGAATCATTCCGGTCCCGAACAGCGCACCACCGATCGCGGCACCCGACAGACTGCCTCGCATGGCGAGTTGCCTGGCGTCCCGCACGTCCATCCAGCCTGCCAGGATCAGCCCCTGGGTCAGCAACACTGCG
>JBFJZP010000958.1:0-1273 GCA_041622095.1 Burkholderiaceae bacterium
ACGTCTTGAGGCTGGGGCGAATCGATTTGCTGTGCCGATGGCCGTTGCACATGCATGGCGGTAACGCGGCTCGGGCGGCACGGCACATGCGTGATTGCCAGCCTTGTGTTCACACGGGTGATGCCGATGCGGTGTGTCGGGCATGATGACGCAAGGCAGATTTTTCACCATGAGCCGCACATGTTCTCTGGCCATTGGCGGGCTGGGTTTTGCGACCGCCAGCATGGTCCAGGTCGACGGGGTCTTGTCGATACCACGCTTCTGAGCAACCGAGCGGGCGTGCCGCAGTAGCGTGCAGCCCTGGTGGCGGCTCAGCGCGGACTGGCGTCGCGGTCTGCGGCTCCAGCCGGCTCGGACGCCCCCCGCGCCAGCGCCGGCGCCTGGCGCGCGGTTTCCAGTGCCTTGCGGATCTGCGTGGCGTCCCGGTTGCGCAGCCCTTCCGACAAGGCCTGCGACGCATTCGAGCGCAACTCCGCGTATCTGCGCAAGATATCCAGGGCCCGGGCCGACGGGGCAGCGGTATCCAGGTGCAGCGCCGACAGGTCTTCGAAGCTTTCCTGGTATTCGGAGGTCACTTTGGCCTCGATCTGCCCGGCGAGTTGATCGAAACTCATGCGTTCGCTCTGGCCCTTGCCCAGGATCGATTGCCATTGCGCGCTGATGCGCTGGTCCTGCGCGAGAAACCGGTTGATCGCCTCGCGGGCCCGCATTTCTTCGCCCAGCCGGTAACTCGGCGCCGGAACAAAAGCCATCATGCCGGCCACCGCCATGGTCACCAGCGCAAAGGCGGCGAAACGGAGCTTGCGGTTGCGTGGGCTGTTCCAGGTCCACGGCCGCGACAAGCCCAAGCCCAGCAGCGCGCCGGCGAGCAGGCCGCCGACATGGGCCGAGTTGTCGATGCCGGTTATCAGCTGGCCCATCACCAGTGCGAACACGATGAATACGGACGCTGCGCCGAACATCCAGCGAAATTCGCCGGGTTCGACCTGGCGGCGTTCACGCCACAGAAACAGCACCAGCGCGCCATACAGTCCGAAGATTGCGCCGGATGCGCCGCCGGACACCGCCTGGTTGCCCTGCATCACCAGCGACAACAGGTTGCCGATGACGCCGCTGCCCAGGTACAGCAGCAGAAAGCGCCAGCGGCCGAAAACCTGTTCCAGCAGGCGGCCGACATCCCACAAGGCCCACATGTTCAGCACCAGATGGAGCACGCCGAAATGCAGGAACATCGCGCTGCCCAGGCGCCACCACTGGCCGTCCTGGGTGGCCG
>JBFJZP010000959.1:0-1269 GCA_041622095.1 Burkholderiaceae bacterium
GGTGTCGCCGCCGAACGCGGCATTGGCTCCGGGTTCGGCGTCTTCGTCGCCGCCCAGCGTGTCGCCGGGTGATGCCATCTGGTCGCGGCCCAGCGGATCGGGGAACTCGAAGCGGCCGGCCTGGTCGTCCGCATCTGCATCTTCATCGCCAAGCACGTCGCCCAGCGGCTTGAGCGTGCGCGACGCATGCAGCGCACGCATCACGGTGGCCGCGTCGCCGGACTTCCATTTCGCCTTGCGCAGCACCTTGTCCCACTCGGTCTTGAGTTCGAGCAGCCGGGTGTCGTCGGGCGAGAGCAGGGTCAGCTGGCAGTCGCCGGACAATGTGATCTGCGGCAGCGCCGCGGCGCGATCGAGCATGGCCAGGCGATCGGGCAGGTCCTTGTTCCAGACCTGCGTGCCGGTGCGTTTTTCGTACTCTGCGATCAGCCAGCCTAGTATCTCGCCCTGTTGCGCGCCGAGTGGTGCACCGGCCGGGTCGGGTACCTGGTTCAGTTGCGCATAACCGTTGAACCAGATACGCCCGAAGCTGCACCGCAGCGCCTCGGCGTCCTGCAGCAGGCGCACGATGCCTTCGATGTGGTCGCCGTCGATATGGGTGATGACCAGCAGTTCGAAGTGGCGCGCGTCCGGTGGCAGGTGCAGGATGCGTGCGCGCAGCGCCGGGTAGGTATGGGCCGGGCCGCCGTCGATCAGGATGCGGCGGGTCTGCTTGCCGTCACCGTATTCGATCCACAGGCAGTCGCCGTGGGCCGCAGGGAGCATTTCGAGCTGGAGCATGGAAGGGACTCAGGTAGTGGGCGTGGCGGCACCGGGTGGTGCCGGGAGGCGCGGTTGCAGTCGCCACTGCGCGTCGCCTTGCGCGACCAGGCACATGGCGATCAGGCAGCCGCGTGCCAGCATGCGCTGGCGCACCTGCAGCATCACGCTGCCGAAGTCGGATTCCTGGCCACTCAGGTCGGCCAGCGTGAGCGCGAATTCCCGCGCGATCGGGCCGGCATGCCGCCCGAGGATCTGTGCCAGGGTACCCAGCACGATCGATGCGTGCTGGCGATGAATGCGGTTGGCCAGGTCGCCATAACCGGTTTCGCTGATCCGCGCGGTCTGGCAGCCGAGCAGCAACACCACCGGTCCCGGGTCGTGACAATCCGGGTTCACCACCATCTCGTCGATCTGCGCGGCGCTGAGCTTGCCCAGTTCCTCGTCCAGCGACTGGTCGCCGATTTCCAGGTAGTCGAGCTGCGACTGGATGCCGTGGTGCGGCAACAC
>JBFJZP010000960.1:0-1263 GCA_041622095.1 Burkholderiaceae bacterium
GGCACAGGTCACCACCGCCCGCGACATGGGGATCCTCGCGGCAACGCTCATCCACGAGTTTTCCCAGTACCGCCAGTACTTTGCACTGCCCTACATGAAAATCGGCAAGCGCAAGCTGGCGAACCGCAACAAGCTGATAGGCAGGATGGACGGCGCCGACGGCATGAAGACCGGCTTTGTCTGCGCGTCCGGGTTCAACCTCGTTGCCAGTGCCACCCGCGGCGGCCGCCAGCTTGTTGCCGTGGTGCTCGGCCACAAAGCCGCCGGTCCGCGCACAAAATTTGCCGAACTGCTGTTAGAGGCCGCGTT
Organism: Burkholderiaceae bacterium; assembly: GCA_041622095.1. Lineage (GTDB taxonomy): Bacteria > Pseudomonadota > Gammaproteobacteria > Burkholderiales > Burkholderiaceae_C > CAISIP01. The sequence goes on from JBFJZP010000960.1 coordinate 310, forward strand.
CAACAGCAACAGCCGCTACGTCGGCGGCAGCGGCAAGATTGCCGCCATTCGCAACACCAACGGCAAGCCGGCCAACATGCGCCAGGAGGCCTGCAACGGCAAAGGCGTCAACTGGGCCGACGCCGACGACCTTGCCGGCTGGGGTGTCACGCTCGGCAAGTACGGCGGCCCGCGCATGGCCGAGGCCATGCTCGACGGACAGATCCTGCTCACCCGCAGCCTCATCGACGGCGGCAAGGCCGGCGTCATGCGCGTGCCCTACACCCGCGACTACGTGCCGATGATCTGGTCGATGCGCCAGAAGACGGCGCTCAACCTGTGCAATCACCTGCGGTCGCGCGCCAGCCACTGCGAGGTCGTTCCGCCAGCCACATTTACCGAACTGGCAAGCATGAAGAAGAAAGAACAGGCCGAAATCGCCGCCAAGCGGGCGAAAAAGGCCAAGAAGCGCAAGAAACGCCGGCGCAAGCGCGCCGACCGCTGACCTGTGATGGCCGACGCACCGGACAACATGCCGATCCCCGTGTCGGTGCTCACCGGCTTCCTCGGTGCCGGCAAGACGACATTGCTCAATCGGCTGCTCACCAATCAGGCCATGGCCGGCATGGCCGTGATCATCAACGAGTTCGGCGAGATCGGCCTCGACCACCTGCTGGTCGAGAAGGCCGACGACAACATCTTTGAGATGGCCGCCGGCTGCCTGTGCTGCACCATCCGCGGCGATCTCGTCGACACCCTGGTCCAGCTCATCGAGAAACGCGACACCGGCGCGGTCATGGCCTTCGACCGCGTCGTCATCGAGACCACCGGCCTTGCCGATCCCGCGCCCGTCCTCCACACCCTGATGAACCACCCCTACCTGCTGCAGCGCTATCGCCTGGAAGGCGTCATCACCGTGGTCGATGCCTATAACGGACCGGCGACGCTCGATGCCCATGAGGAGGCCGTGCGCCA
>JBFJZP010000961.1:0-1258 GCA_041622095.1 Burkholderiaceae bacterium
CCGACGATCATGCCCAGTTCGAGTTCGTAGTCCAGCCGTGCACACGGCGCCAGGCGCGGCGTGTCGGCGTCCGGAGCCTTGAGCTGGCCGTTCGGCCGGCGGAACGACGCGCCGCTGGGCAGGATCGACGAAGCCCGCCCGTGGTAGCCGATCGGCACCCACTTGTAGTTCGGCAGCAAGGGGTTGTCCGGCCGGAACTGCTTGCCGATGGTGGTGGCGTGGTGCACGCTGGTGTAGAAGTCGGTGTAGTCCCGCACATCGCAGGGCAGCCCGAGTTCGACATCGGACTGCGCCACCAGCGCCGCCTCGAAGCGTGCGCGGTCTGCGCTGCCGGCACGCAGGCCTGCGGACAGGTCGCGGCGCAATGCCTGGCGCGCCGGCAGGTCGGCGGCCAGCACCGAGTCGACGTTCTGCGAGGTGATCAGGCCGGCCTGGCGCAGGTCGACGATGCGGTCGCCGATCGCCACGCCGAGGCGCCAGGGCTGGGTGTTGTCGCCGCGGAATCGGCCCAGCGGCAGGTTCTGGATCGGGAAATCGCAGCTGGCGTCGTTGGCCGAATCCAGCCAGCTGCGCAGCGATGCATCGTGGGTGTCGTTGATGGTGATGGTCATGGTGTCTCGGGTGTGAAGTTCTTCTGCAGGCCTTGCCAGCAACGGTAGTAGTCTTCTTGCAACTGCGGCAATTGCAGGGCCTGGGCGGTAGGCCGCAATACGCAGCGGGTCTCGAACATGAAGGCCATGGTGTCGGTGATCACATCCGGCTTGGACAGGTCGGCGTTGCTGGCCTTCTCGAACGTGGCCGCGTCGGGGCCATGGCCACTCATGCTGTTGTGCAGGCTGCTGGCACCCGGCGAGAAGCCGTCGGCCTTGGCGTCGTATTTGCCATGCACCAGGCCCATGAATTCGCTGGCGATGTTGCGGTGGAACCAGGGCGGCCGGAAGGTGTCCTGCATCGCCAGGATCCGCGGCGGGAAGATCACGAAATCGATCGCGCTGACGCCGGGTGTGTCGGAGGCGGAGTGCAGCACCAGGAAGATCGACGGGTCCGGATGGTCGTAGCTGATCGAGCCGATGGTGTTGAAGCGGCGCAGGTCGTATTTGTACGGCGCGTAGTTGCCGTGCCAGGCCACCACGTCCAGCGGCGAGTGGTCCATCTGCGCCGACCACAACCGGCCCTGGAACCGCGCCAGCAGTTCGGTCGGCGCATCGATGTCTTCATACGCCGCCACCGGCGTCAAAAAATCGCGCGCATTGGCCAG
>JBFJZP010000962.1:0-1258 GCA_041622095.1 Burkholderiaceae bacterium
CCATTGGCCGCGCACCACCATCAGGGCCGCAGCTGCAGCAGGTCTCCGACGAACTGCACCTTGGCGCCAGCCGCGAGACCCGGATCGGTGTCGTAACTCACGGTCCGCGTGGTTCCGTTGTCGAGTCGCACCACCACCTCGAAACGGGTGTCGGTGTTGACCCGTTTCTCGATTTCGCGCCCGGCCACCGCCCCGCCGACAGCACCCAGGATGGTGGCCGCGGTGTTGCCGCTGCCCTTGCCAACCTGGTTGCCCAACGCCGCCCCCGCAACACCGCCGGCGATGGCGCCGATGTAGTTCGGTTCGCCCTTGACCTTCAACCGGGTGACGGAGGCCACTACACCACAACCATCACACGCCGGCGCCGCGACCGCGGTTGCTGCGGCAACCGCAGCCGGTGCGGTCGGAGCGGAGACACCCGGCGCCAGGTTCTTCGACACCCGCACCGTCTGGTCGGCCAGCGCCAGCGTCACCACCACCGGCGTCGTGGCAGAGAACTGGTCTCGCGACTTGACGGTGTAGCGCCCGGTGTAACGACCGCTGCGTTCCTCATTCAATGAAAAACTGGTCTGCCCACCATCGAGCGTCACCTGCATGTTGCCGCCGGGCGTGGCATCGACGATGAAACTCAGTTCGTGGCCACCGGTGTAGGCACCGGTGTTGCGCGTCTCGATGCGGCTGATCTTTGGCACCGCAGGTGCCGCGGCCGCAAGCATCCGGGCATGTTCCACGTCGTTCAGCAGGTGCTGGCCCAGCATGGCCGATACCTGCTTGGACCCGACCCTCAACGTGGCCTTGACCTTGGCATCGAACGGAATCTTGTCGCGGATGCTGATGGTGTAGGCGCCGGCATACTGGCCCTGGCTGATCTCTGACAGGCCGAGCTGGTTCGCCAGGCCGTCGATATCGAGCACCAGTTGCCCGCCGGCGGAGCCGGTCGCCCGGAAAATCAGTTCGGTGCCCGGCGACAACTGCGCCACCTGCTCCACAGACAGGCTGCGGATCACCGGCGCGCCGGTCTGTGCCTGCGCGCCCACCATCGGCATGAAGCCCGCAAGCAGCAAGCACAAGGCACCGGCAATACGTCGAATATTCATGTTTCCATTCCTTGTCAGACAAAACCGTCCAGAGCCATGTTACTGCGCAGTCTCCAGCATCAATGTAAAAGATGGTCGCACGGTGTACAGCTGGCACCGGACGCATGAAGCAAGGCAGAATCGCCAACTGGCGCGTGTCCGCTTGCCGACACGCCAGTTGC
>JBFJZP010000963.1:0-1256 GCA_041622095.1 Burkholderiaceae bacterium
GATAGCACTACACGATTGTCGCAGCGCCATCGCAAACGCCTACATGGTTTCCACCCATGGATGTCACCGTTTGTTCTCCAAAATCAGGTGTCCCACCGCGGTGTTGGAGGCCGGCACATGGTAGAACCGGTGCGCCACACGTGGCTTTGGGCCACCGGCGCTGTCGGCCATCGCACCACGCGCGATCAGCCACATCACCAGTTCAATGCCTTCTGACCCGGCCTCGCGCACATAGTCGATATGCGGCACCTGGGCCAGACCTTCCGGGTCATCGATCAACCGGTCGAGGAACATGTTGTCGAATTCCTTGTTGATCAGTCCGGCGCGCGGCCCCTGCAATTGGTGGCTCATGCCACCTGTTCCCCAGATCTGCACGTTCAGCGGCGTGTCGAATGAAGCGATGGCACGGCCGATCGCCTTGCCCAACTCGAAGCAGCGCCGCCCGGAGGGCACCGGGTACTGCACCACGTTGACGGCAAACGGAATCACCGGGCAGGGCCAGGCCTGGGGCTGGCCACACATCAGCGACAGCGGCACCGTCAGGCCATGGTCGACATCCATCTTGTTGACAATGGTCAGGTCGAAGTCGTCCTGGATCACCGACTGTGCAATATGCGAGGCCAGTTCCGGATGCCCGATCACCTTGGGCACCGGTCGCGGACCCCAGCCTTCGTCGGCCGGCAGGAACTCCGCCGCGGTACCGATGGCGAAGGTCGGGATCATGTCCAGGCTGAAGGCGGTGGCGTGGTCGTTGAAGACCAGGAAGATCACGTCGGGCGTGTTGTCCTTCATCCATTGCCTGGAAAAATCGTAACCCTTGAACACCGGCTGCCAGTAGGGCTCGGTGGTCTTCCCGAGGTCGATCGCGGCGCCGATCGCCGGCACATGCGAGGTGTATACGCTGGCGCTGATACGTGCCATCAAACGGCTCCTTTCTGTCCTGACCTGCCTTGCGGCTGACGGTTGGCCTGGGCATCACCGTCTTCACCCACAACGCGGTTGCCTTGCACCGAACGGCCACCGGCGACCATCATGGCGCGGTATTCGTCTTCCGTCATGCCGGTCATGCTGCCGGCCATCTGCTGGAAGCTCTTGCCGTCAGTGGCGCCGATCTTGGCCAGGAAATAGATGTTGCCGCCCAGTGCAATGCAGCGGTTCAGGTCGCGTGCCAGCACCGCCTGCTTCTGCTCCTCGGTCATCGGCCATTCATCCAGGTAAGCGCGCTCGTCGGACTTGAAGCGTGCCCGGTTGTCGGC
>JBFJZP010000964.1:0-1253 GCA_041622095.1 Burkholderiaceae bacterium
ACATCAACAATGGCGACTTCTTTCGCTGGCGCCAGGTGTGGCCACGCATCGCCGAATTTTTCGACATGGCGGTCGGGCCGGTGCAGACGGTGCCGCTGCAAACGGTGATGGCCGACAAGGAGCCGGTGTGGGCCGAAATCGTCGCCGCGCACGATCTGCAGCCGCACACCCTGGCCGAGCTCACCAAGTGGGACTATCTCGATACCGCCTTGGGCAACGCCTACGACCAGATGTCGTCGATCACCAAGGCGCGCCAGGCCGGCTGGCACAAGACCCTCGACACCGAATCCACTATAACCCGCCAGATGCAGCGCCTGCGCGACACCCGGATCATTCCCTAGTACGCCAACAGCCGTCCTTCCCGTTCGTTTCCGTTCACTGCCCAGCAAGCGAAAGTGAATAGATGAGTGCTTTGACCATCAGCAGCGCCTTCGACGGCGGCAACATTGCCTGCCTCGCCGCCGACGATGCCGGCGATATCCGCTTGGAGATCGTCAAGGACAACGCGTCGGATTTCTATCAGTGGTTCTATTTCCGGCTGACCGGCGCGCGCGGGCGCGCCTGCCGGCTCAATATCGTCAACGCCGGCAGCGCCGCCTATCCCAAGGGCTGGGAGGACTACCGCGCGCTCGCCTCGGCCGACCGGCAGATCTGGCGGCGCGTGGCGACCGAGTACAAGGACGGCGTCCTGACCATCGCGCACACGCCCGAGACCGATGCCGTGTGGTTTGCCTATTTCGCGCCCTACACCATGGAGCGCCACGGCGACTTGCTGGCGCGCATACAGGCTTCACCGCGGGCGCGCCTGTCGGTGCTCGGTAAGACGCTGGACGGCCAGGACATGGATCTGTTGCAGATCGGCCAACCAGGCCCGGGCAAGCGCACCTGCTGGGCCGTCGCCCGCCAGCATCCCGGCGAGACCATGGCCGAATGGTGGATGGAGGGCCTGCTCGACCGACTGCTCGACCCGCGCGACGCGGCGGCCGGCGCGCTGCTCGACAAGGCGGTGTTCTATATCGTGCCCAACATGAACCCGGACGGCAGCCGGCGCGGCCATCTGCGCACCAACGCAGCAGGCGCCAACTTGAACCGCGAATGGTCCGAGCCGACCCTGGACCGGAGCCCGGAAGTATTTCTGGTGCGCCAGCACATGCACGCAACCGGCGTCGACTTCTGCCTGGACGTGCACGGCGACGAGGCGCTGCCCTACAACTTCCTCGCCGGTATGATGGGCATCCCTTCGTTGAGCGACA
>JBFJZP010000965.1:0-1252 GCA_041622095.1 Burkholderiaceae bacterium
CCACGGGACGGTGCGGAAAAAGATGTTGCCCTGGGCCACGGTCGGGTTGCCGATGGTGGCGAACACCCGGTCGAACTCCGGAAAACTCTCGCCGATGCGCTCGATCGCGTTGGCATAGCGGTTCGTGTACTCCAGCGTCGCGCCATCGGGTCCGTTGACCTGCGCCAGCACCACGCCCCGGTCCTCGATCGGCGCCAGCTCGCGCTTGATGTCGCCCAGCACCGACCATGACACGGCGCCGCTGGCAACCGCCACCAGCACGATCAGCCAGCGCACCTTCAAGGTCCAGCCCAGCATGCGGTCGTAACCACGGGTCAGCGCCTGCAGGCCGCGCTCCATGCCGCGGTCGAACACACCCGGCTTCGGGTTGTGGCGCAGCAAGAGCGAGCACATCATCGGCGACAGGGTCAGCGCCACGATGCCGGAGACCACCACCGCACCGGCCAGCGCCAGCGCGAACTCGGTGAACAAGCGGCCGGTGCGCCCGGGTGCGAATGCCAGCGGCGCATACACCGCCACCAGGGTCATGGTCATCGCGACGATCGCAAAACCGACTTCGCGCGCACCACGGATCGACGCCTGGAATGGCGTCATGCCCTCCTCGATATGGCGATAGATGTTCTCCAGCATCACGATCGCGTCGTCCACCACCAGGCCGATCGCCAGCACCAGCGCCAGCAGCGTCAAGGTGTTGATGCTGAACCCGGCCAGCGCCATCAGCGCAAAAGTGCCGATCAACGACACCGGGATGGTCAGCAAGGGAATCAGCGACGCGCGCAAGGTGCGCAGGAACACGAAGATCACCAGCGCCACCAGCACCACCGCCTCGGCGATGGTGGTGTAGACCGCCTTGACCGAGCGGTCGATGAACACCGAGTTGTCGTTCGCCACCTCGATGCGCACACCGGGCGGCAGGTCGCTCTCGACCTTGGACATCAAGGCACGCACACCGGCCGACAACTCCAGCGGATTGGCCGTCGCCTGGCGGATCACGCCCAGCGCCACCGATTCGCGTCCGTTCAGGCGCACGCTGGAGCGCTCCTCGGCGGCGCCGGTCTGCACCCGCGCCACATCGGCAATACGGATCGGCATGCCATTGACCGTGCGGATCACGACCTGGCGGAATTCCGAGGGCCTTTGCAGGTCGGTCGCAGCCGTGACGTTGAACTCGCGCTGGCGGCTTTCGATACGCCCGGCCGGAACCTCCAGGTTGGAGCGACGCAAGGCGTCCTCGACATCCTGCACCGTCAGC
>JBFJZP010000966.1:0-1252 GCA_041622095.1 Burkholderiaceae bacterium
GCCGCCCCGCCCGCAATATAGCTTCTGCTAGGGTGATTTGTGCTGATCCTCCCTTCGCCGCCGTGCCATCCGCAGTGCGCCGGTTCATTAAAAAAGATCACGCAGGAGATTTGACGTGCACATCGGTGTTCCTCTCGAAACCCATGCCGGCGAAACGCGGGTAGCCGCCACGCCAGAAACCATCAAGAAACTGGTTGGCCAGGGCCATCAGGTCACGGTGCAGACCGGTGCCGGCGTTAGCGCAAGCATTCCGGACAGCGCCTACGCCGCCGTCGGTGCCTCCATCGGCAGCGACGCTGCCGCCTTCGCTGCCGACCTGGTACTCAAGGTCGTGGCCCCGAGCGATGCCGAGCTGAGCCATATGAAGGCCGGCGCGGTGTTGGTCGGCATGCTCAATCCGTTCAGCAACGAGACCATCGTCCGCCTGAATGCCCAGGGCATCACCGCCTTCGCCCTGGAAGCCGCGCCGCGTACTTCCCGGGCGCAGAGCCTGGACGTGCTCAGTTCGCAGGCCAATATCGCCGGCTACAAGGCGGTGCTGCTGGCCGCCCACCACTATCCGCGCTTTATGCCGATGCTGATGACCGCCGCCGGTACCGTGAAGGCTGCGCGCATTCTGGTCCTCGGTGCCGGTGTCGCCGGCCTGCAGGCCATCGCCACGGCCAAGCGCCTTGGGGCGGTGATCGAGGCTTCGGACGTGCGTCCGGCGGTCAAGGAGCAGATCGAGTCGCTGGGGGCCAAGTTCGTCGACGTGCCGTGCGAGACCGATGAAGAGCGCGAATGCGCCGAAGGTGTCGGCGGCTATGCGCGGCCGATGCCGGCCTCGTGGATGGAGCGTCAGGCCAAGGCGGTGCACGAACGCGCCAAGCAGGCCGATATCGTTATCACCACTGCGCTGATCCCGGGCCGCAAGGCCCCGACCCTGCTGCATGAGGCCACCGTGGCGGAAATGAAGCCAGGCTCGGTGGTCATCGACCTGGCCGCGGCGCAGGGCGGCAACTGCCCGCTGACCGTGGCCGAACAGGTGATCGTCAGCGGCAACGGCGTGACCATCGTCGGCCACAGCAACCTGGCGGCCATGGTCCCGGCCGATGCTTCGGCCCTCTATGCGCGCAACCTGCTGGACTTCCTCAAGCTGGTGATCGACGGCGAAGGCAAGTTCCACCTCAACCTCGAAGACGACATAGTCGCCGCGTGCCTGATGTGCCGCGACGGCCAAGTCGTGCGGACCAACGGCTAAGGAGTAGAGACA
>JBFJZP010000967.1:0-1251 GCA_041622095.1 Burkholderiaceae bacterium
ACCGATCTGACGACCCGCTGCCGGCGCGCGATGTTGCTTGCGCAACAGGTTGCGCAGTCGTGCCAGCAAGGGGTCGTGACTGGCTTGCGACAAGTCATCGATGTCGACCTTGTGCGCCAGTCGCTTGCCGCCGGCTGCACCGACGGTGATGAAGGCGACCTTGTCCTGATGCATCGCCCATGCCGCCATCGCCGTCTTGGCGCGTACCTGGTCGCAGGCGTCGATGACCGCATCGGCCGACTGTGGCAACAGCGCCGGCCAGTTGTCGGCATCGACGAATTCCTCGATGCCATTGACGACACAAGCCGGATTGATGCGGGCGATACGCTCGCGCATCGCCTGTACCTTGGCCTGCCCTATCGTGTCGTGCATCGCGTGCACCTGCCGATTGATATTCGATTCGGCCACATGGTCCAGATCGATCAGCGTGATTTGCCCGACGCCACTGCGCGCCAGTGCCTCCGCGCTCCAGGAGCCGACACCTCCGACTCCGACGACGACCACATGCGAAGCGCAGATGCGCGCTGCCGGCGCGACACCGAACAGTCGCTGCATGCCGCCGAAGCGGCGCGCAAGATCGGCATCCTGCGGCAACACAGGCGCGAGGTCGGCGCTCATGCGGAATGGCAACGGCCGTGTGGACGGCCCGCCAGGGTCGAGGCCGACGACTTGCGCACCACGCACGACCTCAGCGCAAACGCGCGAGGCGCTCCTTGCCGGCCTTGGCGGCTTCGGACTGTGGATAGGTCTTGCCCAGTTCGTCGAGCGTCTTGCGCGCGCCGACAACGTCCTTGAGTTCGACCTGGCAATTGGCAATCGACAACAATGCCTCCGGTGCACGCACATGGTCGGGTGCGGCCTTGAGCATGATGCGGAAATTGGTGATCGCCTCTTTGTAGTCGCGCGTCGCGTACTGGGTGTTGCCCAGCCAGAACAGCGCCGACGGCAGATAACCACTTTTCGGGTAGCGCGCGATCAGGCCCAGAAAGCCCGATTGCGCCGCGGTGAAATCACCGCCGCGGAACTGCTCCAGTGCCTTGTCGTAGGCGCGCCGCTCGGCCGGCTCGACCATGATCTCGCGGCCGTCGACCGTCAGCTTGACCGGCTCGAGTTGGGCGACCCGTTCCTCGACGCCACGCGCGAGTTCCTGCTGGCGTTGTGCCAGGTCCTTGAGTTCGCGCTGCTGGTCCGACAACTCGCGCAGCAGTTGCTCGCGTTGACCGTTGCTGCGCGCCAGGTCGCCCTTCAGGA
>JBFJZP010000968.1:0-1250 GCA_041622095.1 Burkholderiaceae bacterium
AAGGTGCCGGTCGACGGTGTGGTCATTGAAGGCAGAAGCGCGCTGGATGAATCCATGCTCACCGGCGAGCCCTTGCCCGTGACCAAGCGCCCGGGCGACAAGCTAATCGGCGCCACCATGAACACCAGCGGCGCGCTGGTGATGCGCTCCGAACACGTCGGATCGGCCACCGTGCTGTCGCAGATCGTGCAGATGGTCGCGCAGGCGCAACGCTCGCGCGCACCGATGCAGCGCATGGCCGACGTGGTCGCCGGCTACTTCGTCATGGTCGTCGTCGCCATCGCAGTCCTGACCTTTTTCGCCTGGGGTCTGTTCGGGCCCGAGCAGGGTTGGGTTTTCGGCTTGATCAATGCGGTGGCGGTGCTGATCATTGCCTGCCCCTGTGCGCTGGGGCTGGCCACGCCGATGTCGATCATGGTTGCCACCGGCAAGGGGGCGACCAGTGGGGTGCTGTTCCGCGACGCCGCAGCGATCGAGAACCTGCGCAAGATCGATACCCTGATCGTCGACAAGACCGGCACATTGACCGAGGGCCGACCGACCTTTGAACAGGCCGTGGCAACCGGTGACTTCGACGACAAGGAAGTGCTGCGCCTGGCGGCCAGCCTTGATCAAGGCAGCGAGCACCCGCTGGCTGCAGCCATCGTCGCTGCGGCCCGAGAGCAAGGCCTGACGCTGGCCAAGCCCGAGCAGTTCGATTCCGAATCTGGTATCGGTGTGCGCGGCACGATCGAAGGCAAGGCGCTGGCGCTGGGCAATACCGCATTGATGGAACAGCTCGGCGTGACGGTGGACGCGCTGACGGCGCAAGCCGAAGAACTGCGTGGCCAGGGTGCCAGCGTGATGCATCTGGCCGTCGAAGGAAAACTGGCCGGCCTGCTGGCGGTATCCGACCCGATCAAGGCGACAACACTCGACGCCCTGAACTCTCTGCGCAAATCAGGACTGCGCATCGTGATGGCCACCGGCGACGGTCTGACGACGGCGCGCGCCGTCGGCAAGCGCCTGAGCATCGACGAGGTGCATGGCGAGGTCAAGCCGGCAGACAAGCTGGCACTCGTCGAAAAGCTGCAGAAGGAAGGCGCTGTTGTCGCGATGGCCGGCGACGGAATCAACGACGCCCCGGCGCTGGCGCGCGCGGATGTTGGCATCGCCATGGGAACCGGCACCGATGTGGCGATGAACAGCGCACAACTGACGCTGGTCAAGGGCGACCTGCGCGGCATCGCGGCGGCGCGCGCATTGTCGGT
>JBFJZP010000969.1:0-1249 GCA_041622095.1 Burkholderiaceae bacterium
AGCCTGCCGACGCGCACCAGTTCAAGCAGGTCATGGACTTCGGCACGTGTCACTCCGTCGGTGCCGAGGAAGAACATCTCCTTCAAGATGGCGTGGGCCGGGCGCAGCGACACCGGGGCAGCGTTCAGATTGCCGACGAATACGTGACGGGCAGCCACCGCCATGCTTTTCAGTGCGGCGGCCCAGGCGAGCTGGCCGACAATGTTGAAGACAACGTCGACGCCAACGCCGCCAGTCAGCTCGCGGGCCTGTGCGGCGAAGTCAAGGTCTGCACTGACGATCACTTCATCGGCCCCGTATTCCTGCAGAAAGCTCCGCTTGGCTTCGCTGGTGGTGACCGCAATCGTGCGCGCTCCGAGCATGCGCGCCACCTGCACCGCGTGGATGCCGACACCGCCACTGGCGCCGGTGACCAACACCGATTCGCCGGGCTGCACCGACGCGACCGCATGCAGGCCGTGGAATGCGGTGCCCAGCGCACACGGCACGACGGCGGCCTGCTCAAAGCTGACGCCTTCGGGAATGCGCACCAGCGCGCGCGCCGGCACCGCCACATATTCCGCATAGCCGCCGGGCACCGCCTCGCCAAGAAGGCCGGCACTGTTTTCGCAAAGGTTGTCCCGGGCCCGGATGCACATCCGGCAATGGCCGCAGTGATCCTTCATCATGACGACCACCCGCTCGCCGATCCCGATGCCGGCGACGCCCTGACCGAGCTCGGCGACTTCGCCTGCCATCTCATGACCGATGATGGCAGGAAGCTGGGTGCGCGGGAAGTGACCCTGGCGCGCCAGCACATCGTGGAAGCAGACGCCGCACGCTCGAAGTCTCACCAGCACCTCGCCCCCTTGCGGCACCGGCTGCGGCATCTCCACACGGGCGAACCGCTCCGGTCCGCCGTAACCCTCTAGGACAATGGCTTGCATAGGCTCCTGTCTCGAAAAGTTGCCACTGGCGCCAAGGGCCGGTTTGTGGCATCGTCTAGTCTAACAAACACTCGTTTGGTTTGTCATCAGGCCAATATGTCAGGTCGGCGCACCCCCCTCTTTTTCACATCAGGAGCAGACAACATGTTCAACGGTAAAGCACTCGATAACAAGGTCGCCGTCGTGACCGGTGCCGGTCAGGGCATCGGCGCCGCCGTCGCGCGCGCCTATGCCGCGCAAGGCGCCAAGGTTGCCGTCATCGACTGGAATCTCGAAACCGCCGAAGTGGTGGCGCAGTCGATCCGCAGCGCGGGCGGCCAGGC
>JBFJZP010000970.1:0-1248 GCA_041622095.1 Burkholderiaceae bacterium
GCATCTGGGCTTCCCGCCGCATTTCGGGCCGATGCGCTCCGGCTACGACGAATTCTTCGGCCTGTTGGCCGGAGGCGCCGACTACTTCACACACTGCAACTCGACCGGCAAACACGACCTGTACCTCGGCGAGCAGGAGCACCAGGAAGACGGCTACATGACCGACTTGATCAGCCAGCGTGCGGTCGATTTCGTCGACCGCATGGCTGACGGCGTCAAGAGCGACGCACCGTTTTTCCTCAGCCTGCACCATACCGCGCCGCACTGGCCCTGGGAGACGCGCGACGATGCCGACACGCCGGCGCTGATCAGCAACAACCTTTTTCACCTCGATGGCGGCAACGTCGACACCTATCGGCGCATGATCCATCACATGGACGAAGGCATCGGCCAGCTGGTGGCGACACTGCGCCGGCACGGTCTGCTCGACAACACGCTGATCGTGTTCACCAGCGACAACGGCGGCGAACGTTTCTCCGACAACTGGCCGCTGGTCGGCGGCAAGATGGACCTGACCGAAGGCGGCATCCGCGTGCCCTGGATCGCCCACTGGCCGGCCGCCATCGCGCCCGGCGGCGTCAGCGCGCAACATTGCATGACGATGGACTGGTCCGCCACCATGCTCGACCTGGCCGGCGCAGCGCCGCATCCGGACTATCCGCTCGACGGCATCTCGCTGGCTCCGGTGCTGCACGACCCGTCGCACCGGTTCCATCGGCCGATGCACTGGCGCATGAACCACCGCGGCCAGCGCGCGCTGCGTGACGGCGAATGGAAATACCTGCGCGTGGACGACAACGACTACCTGTTCAACATCCCCGGCGATGCGCGCGAACGCGCCAACAAGGAGAAACGCGAGCCGGAGCGTCTGCAGATCATGCGCGCGCAATGGGAGGCCTGGAACGCCAGCATGCCGGCGATCCCGGACGATGCCGCGGTACATCTGGGGTACTCGTACAAGGACATGCCGCAGCGCTGAGCTGCGCCGGCCAGCAACGTATTGCCGCCCAGGCGGGCACCGTCGCGGTCGTGACATCCTTTCCCAAGGAACTGACCCAGGCCTACAAGTCCGCATTTGAAGCCAAGAACCCTGGCATCAAGATCGAGATCCTGAACAAGAATACGACGGCATCCATCGCCTATATCAAGGAGCTGCCGGTTGGCCAGCGTCCGGACGTGATGTGGGCGTCGGCACCCGACGCGTTCGAGGTGTTGTCGCGCGACAAACTGCTGCTGGCGGCACCTGAA
>JBFJZP010000971.1:0-1248 GCA_041622095.1 Burkholderiaceae bacterium
CACGTCAAGCACTGCAAGGTGCGCAATTCGAGACTTTATCGGCGCAAAGGCATCCTCGTCCTGGCGCAGGTCGATGGCCAGGCAGACATGGGCCAAGTTGGCCAGCGCCGATCTAGCCGGCGCGATCGCCACGACGGCCGCGCCGCCGGTTCGACCCAGCTCCGCGCTCGTCAGCATGTCCGTCGTTTGCCCACTCTGGGAGATGGCGACGACCACGCCTCCCGGGCCCAGCAACGAGGCGGCCACTGCGTGGACCGTCGGGTCGGAATAGGCGACGACCGGCACGCCAAGCCGGAAGAACTTGTGCTGCGCATCGGCCGCGACTATGCCCGATCCGCCGAGTCCGTAGAACTCGATGCGTTCCGCCGCTGCCAGTAGGTCCACGGCCTGCTGCACGGCGTCGGCGGCCAAGGTGTCGCGCACCCGGATCAACGTACCGATCGCGCCGCCCATGACCTTTCCGATCACCTCGGGTAGTTCATCGTCAGGCGTCGGCGCCTGAGCTCGACTCCGGCCACCGGTCGCCAGATCCTGGGCCAGCCTCAGTTTGAAGTCCTGGAAACCCTGGTAACCCATGGTACGGCAGAATCTGATCACGGTGGGTTCGCTGACCCCTGCTGCCTCGGCCAGCGCCGCGATCGGTTGCCGGAGAACGCCCTCTGCATGGGCGAGCACGTGGGCAGCGACCCGGCGCTCGGCTCGCGTCATGGCCTCGGCGGCGGTTTCAATGGTGGTCAGCAGCATGCCGGGTCCTTCATGTGATCGCGCGTGGCTGGGATTGGATCGCGAGCGGTTGTCGCCGGTATCACTCGGGACACCAGAAGACGCTGACCGGAGTCCGCGATTGGTGCAGGATCACGCGCACCGGCAGTTCGTCGACCGGCCCGGGGTGCAACGCCTGTGCGTACACGCGCCACTTGGTCTCGCCGGCGATCAACAGCAGGATCTGCCGACTGTCGAGCAGGGCGGAGGCGCTCAGGCTGATCCGGGCGTGCTGCGCGCCCGGCGGGCGGACAGCCAGGCAAGTGTGCGGCGATTCGGGATCCAATCCAGCGCCGCTGACACCGGGAAACAGCGATGCGGTATGCCCATCGGCGCCCATGCCCAGCAGTACCAGGTCAAACGGATTCGGCATGCTGGCCAGGTCTTCGGCACAGGCCGCGGCAGCCGTTTCCGGGTCTGGCAGCGCGCGCCACAATGGCAAAAACCTGGCCTGCGCCGCGCGGCCGCGCAGCAGCGTCGAGCGAA
>JBFJZP010000972.1:0-1242 GCA_041622095.1 Burkholderiaceae bacterium
AGAACTCGGCCGTGTAGTGCACCTTGAGCCAGGCCGTGTGGTACGCCAAAAGCGAATAGGCGGCGGCGTGCGACTTGTTGAAGCCGTAGCCGGCGAACTTCTCCATCAGGTCGAAGACCTCGTCGGCCTTGTCCTGGCTGATGTTGTTCCTGGCCGCACCGTCGCGGAAGATCTGGCGATGCTCCGCCATCTCCTCGGCCTTTTTCTTGCCCATCGCACGGCGCAACATGTCGGCGCCGCCGAGTGAATACCCGCCCAGGATCTGGGCGGTCTGCATCACCTGCTCCTGGTACACCATGATGCCGTAGGTCTCGGACAACATGCTGGCCACCATCGGGTGCGGATACTCCACCTCCTCGCGGCCGTGCTTGCGCGCCACGAACGAGGGGATCAGGTCCATCGGGCCGGGCCGGTACAAGGCGTTCAGCGCAATCAGGTCTTCCAGCCGGGTCGGCTTGGCGTCACGCAGCATGCCCTGCATGCCGCGCGATTCAAACTGGAACACCGCCTCGGTCAGGCCATCGGCAAAAAGCTTGTAGACCCGGGCGTCGTCGAGTGGCAGGTTCTCGAACGCGAAGTTCTCCTGCCCCTTGTGGCGGCTGCGGATCAGTTCCTTGGCGATCTCCAGGATGGTCAAGGTGGCCAGGCCCAGGAAGTCGAACTTGACCAGGCCGATCGCCTCGACGTCGTCCTTGTCGTACTGGCTGACCGCCGAATCGCTGCCGGGTTGCTGGTACAGCGGGCAGAAGTCGGTCAATTTACCCGGCGCGATCAACACGCCGCCGGCATGCATGCCGACGTTGCGCGTCATGCCCTCGAGTTTCTGCGCCAGCGCCAGCAGCGTGCGCACATCCTCTTCCTTCTCCAGCCGTTCGGCCAGGATCGGCTCGGCCTTGATCGCGCCATCGATGGTGATGTGGGTACCGGGCTTGTTCGGTATCAGCTTGCTGATGCCGTCGCAGAAGGTGTAGCTCATGTCCAGCACCCGGCCGACGTCGCGGATCGCCGCGCGTGCGGCCATGGTGCCGAAGGTGGCGATCTGGCTCACCGCGTTCTTGCCGTACTTGAGCTTGACATAGTCGATCACCCGGTCGCGATTGGCCTGGCAGAAGTCGATGTCGAAGTCAGGCATCGACACCCGCTCCGGATTCAGGAAACGTTCGAACAGCAGGTTGTACTGCAGCGGATCCAGGTCGGTGATGCCCAGTGCATAGGCGACCAGCGAGCCGGCGCCCGAGCCCC
>JBFJZP010000973.1:0-1235 GCA_041622095.1 Burkholderiaceae bacterium
CCGCTGATCGGCGAGCTGATGGACTTGCTCAAGCTCGACGCCAATACCGAAGTCCACTGATCCGGCGGCGTCAACACCGATCCGATTCCGAACCACCCGCAACCCAGGAGCCACCATGAAAACCAGCACCCACCTGACCCTGACCCGGCGCGCCTGCATCGCCCTGTGTGCCGCCGCCGCCAGCCTGTCCGCGCCACTGGGCGCGCAGGCGCAGGCCTTGCAGGAAGTCACCTACCTGTTGCCGGCCCCCGGTACGTTGCCGGCGTTCGGACCCTGGATGCTGGCGCAGGCCAAGGGTTACTACAAGGCCGAAGGCCTGGACGTGAAGTTCGTGACCGGCCGCGGCGGTGTCGACGTCGCCAAGCAGGTCGGCGCCGGTAACGCGGTGATTGGCGGCGCCATCGGCGACACGCCGATCATCGCGCGCGCCCAGGGCATTCCGGTCAAGGCGGTGGCGGTGCTGGGCGCCGGCTCGCTGATGCAACTAGTCACGCACAAGGATTTGCGCATCGAAAGCCCGCGCGAACTCAAGGGGCGCACCGCCACCGTGCTGGCGTATACCGACACCACGTATTACGCCTTGCTCGGCATGATGAGCAAGGTCGGCCTGACCAAGGCCGATGTCAACATCCAGGCGGCCGGACCGGCCGGTGTCTGGCAGCAGTTCGCCGCGCGCAAGTCCGATGCGATGGCCAGCACGCCGGACTGGACCGTGACCGTGATGGAGATGGGCGCGCAGGTCGACATCCTGCCGGCCGACGTGTACTTCAAGAGCATGGCGCAGGCGATCCTGGCATCGGACGAGACGATCGAGAAAAACCCGCAACTGATCCAGAAGCTGGTGCGCGCCACGCTCCGGGGCATGAAGGACATCATGGCCAATCCGAAGGACGCCGCAGTCGCCTACGTCGCCCATGTGCAGACGCACAAGGGCAAGGAAGCCTCGATCGAGAAGATGTTCGAGATGTACAACAAGTATGTCTATGCGAACCAGAAGGTGCCGGGCCAGATGGACGAGCCGCGCCTGGCCGAGCTGCAGAAGTTCTACGTCGCCAACGGCGTGGTGCCCAATGCCGCGCCGCTGAAAGAGTTGTACACGAACCAGTTCGTGGGCGGCAAGTAAGTACACGCGCACAGAGTCTCCGACATGTCCGACAACACATCGCCGCTGGTCACCGCGGCCTGGAGCTTTCTCGTCCTGGTGCTGTTCCTGCTGTTGTGGGAATACGGCCCGG
>JBFJZP010000974.1:0-1234 GCA_041622095.1 Burkholderiaceae bacterium
GCGTAGACGTCGAGCTCGCGCAAGGCGTGGCTGGAGGTGTCGCCACCGGCCACCACCGCGCGCTTGAGTCCGCCGTGGTCCACCAGATCGCGCAGCAAGCGGCCGAGCCGCTGACCAATGGCGTGCGGCTCGGCGTCGTCGAAACGTTCGGCCGCCGTGTCCGGCCCCAGCGCTGTGTACGCGATGACGCTGCGTCCGGCGTCCAGCGCCTCACAGGCCTGAGCCAGCACAACCGCCTGCTCGGCGTCGCCCCGGGAGCGCGAAGCCAGGCGCGCCGCGTTCACAGCGACCAGGGCAAAACCCTGTTCCCCGGCGTGGCGAATCTGCTGCGCGGTGACCGCCGAACAACTGCCCGAAACCACCGCGATGCGGTCCACGGCACCCACCTCGCTCGCCGTTGCCACTTCGCCCTTCAGCACACCAGCCGATTGCCAGGCCTTGACCAGCGCGTATTCGATACCGGATGAACCGACCGTGAACAGGCTGTTGTTCTCGCGACGATGGCGCCAGAGCTGCTGGCCCACGGTGGTCTGCGTGGGCAGGTCGGCCACGTCCAGCAACAGCGCGCGAACGGCAGCGCCCTCGCTGCGCATGCCTTTGTCGACAGCAGCATCGGCTTCGGGCGATTGCAGGGTCAGCCCGTCGACGAGACCCACGGGTGCGGCTGTCTGCGCGGCCAGGTGCAGACGCAGGTCGGCTTCGTGCATGGGCGTCACGGGGTGCCGGCTCATCACCGGATGCCGGTCGATGCGGTAGGTCTCGCCACCCAAAGTGGCGAACAGGTTGCCGAACACGGTGTAGCGGCGCAGTTGCGGCACGCCGACAACGACCGGCACCACCGGCTGTTCGAAGGTGGCCGCGCCGATTTCCAGCGCACGCCCGATGTTGCCGACCTGCGGCGCGCTGTCGAAAGTGGAGCAGACCTTGTAGTGGCAGATCGCAGCGCCCTGGCGCCTGAGCCAGTCGAAGGCCGGCGGCAGGTGCTCGTCCATCCACGCAGGCGTCTCGCTGCGGCTGGTGCCGGCCAGACCGATGGCCTGCAGCGGTCCGTCGGCGGACAGCGTCCTGATCTGCGCATCGGTCGCAGGCCGCAAGAACAAGGCGGTGCGCACCCCGGCCAGGGTCAGCGCCTCCATGGCGTCGGTCGACCCGGTGAGGTCGTCGCCGTAGTAGCTCAGCAGCAGTTTGCCTTTGCTCATGGATCAGGCCCGAAACGCGGCGATGGCCTGGGCCA
>JBFJZP010000975.1:0-1234 GCA_041622095.1 Burkholderiaceae bacterium
CCACCAACAGGGCCGCACAGGCGAGGGCCAGCAAATATCGATTCATCCGTTTACTCCGTGATGTCATTGTTTCTGAAGCGGACCCCAGTCCGGTTCGCGGATTTCACCAGACTGGCCAGCGAGTCGTGTCTTGACACGGCCGTCAAGTGTGGTGGTGGTCAGGCTCTCTCGCCCCTGACTTGTCGATGCGTAGATGATCAGTCGCCCGTTGGGCGCAAAACTGGGGCTCTCGTCGCCAGACGTATCGGTAACCGCCGTGATGTTGCCGGAGGTCAGGTCCATCAGATGCAGCCGGAACGCGCCATTGACTCGAGAAATATAGGCCAGCGACTTGCCATCGGGACTGATGGCCGGCGAAATGTTGTAACTGCCGGTAAAGGTCAAACGCTGTGGGTTGCCGCCTGCCGCCGGCATGCGGTAGATCTGCGGCGAACCACCCCGGTCACTGACGAAGTAGATGGCGCCGCCGTCGGGCGAAAACACCGGCTCGGTATCGATGCTCGACGACTGCGACAGACGCTTGGGCTCGCCGCCCTGGGCGTCGATCAGGTACAGCTGCGAACCCCCGTCACGGCTCAAGGTGACAGCCAGCGAGCGGCCATTCGGTGACCAAGCTGGCGCGCTGTTCGAGCCCCGGTAATTGGCCAGCAGGCGGCGTTTGCCGGTGGCGATCTCATGCACATACACCACCGGCTTGCGCGATTCGAACGACACATACGCCAGCTGTCCGCCCAGCGGCGACCAGGCCGGCGAGATGATCGGCTCCGGACTGGCCAGGGCCGACTGGGCGTTCTCGCCGTCCGCGTCGGCGATCCACAGGTTGTAGCGGTTGGCCACCTTGGTGACATACGCAATACGGGTCGAGAAAATGCCCTTGTCGCCGGTCAGCTTCTCGTAGACGAAATCAGCGATCCGATGCGCGGACTGGCGCAGATCGGCCTGCGAGACCGCATAACTCTGCCCGCCCAGGTCCTGGCCACGGGTCAGGTCCCAGAGTCGGAACCGTACGTCGAAACGGCCGTCGGCAAGGCGTGTGACGCTACCGGCCACCAGCGAGTCGGCGCCCTTCTGGCGCCAGGCGTTCAGGTCGGGCCGCGCCAGTTCATCCAGGCCAGTGGCAGCCAGGTCGGTGGCGCGGAATTGGCCGCTGCGCTCGAGGTCGGCCTGTACGATGGCGGACAGTTTCTGCGGTACCAGTTCCTGGCCGCGGAACGGCGCGATCGCGATCGGCAGC
>JBFJZP010000976.1:0-1231 GCA_041622095.1 Burkholderiaceae bacterium
GACAAGGCCTTGAGCGCCATCTTGATGCCGTCGCTGACACTGACATCGGCTGGCAAGGCCTTGAGCGCCGCGGTGGCCTCCTTGTCGCTGTAGCCCAGGGCCACCAGCGCCTGCAGGATATCGCCCTGATTGCCGGCCGCATGCCCGGCCGGTGCACCGATGTCGGCGCCGAGCTTGCCCTTGAGTTCGAGCAGCAGCCGCTCGGCGGTCTTCTTGCCGATACCCGGCACCTTGACCAGGCGCGCCGCCTCCTGGGCGGTGACCGCATGCGCCAGGTCGGCCACGGTCATGCCGGACAAGACCGCCAGCGCGGTGCGCGGCCCGACACCGGAAATCTTGATCAACTGGCGGAACGACTCGCGCTCCATCGCCGTGCCGAAGCCGTACAGGATCTGCGCATCCTCGCGCACGACGAAGTGCGTCAGCAGGCTGACCGGCTCGCCGCGCGCCGGCAGGTTGTAATAGGTGCTCATCGGCACAAACACCTCGTAACCGACGCCGCCGCACTCCACCAGAACCTCGGGCGGGTTCTTGTCGCCCAACACGCCGGTCAATTTGCCTATCATCGGGATACCTGCCCTTGCCTGTCCTGGGTACCCCCATGGTCCCCGCGTTGCCGGAATTATCAACTTGATCTACAGACACCTGTTCTCGCCGCCCAACAACACCCGCCTGACGAATATGTGCGGCCCGATGGACGAACACCTGCGCACCATCGAGGTGGCGCTGCAGGTGGCCATCGCGCACCGGCATGAGCAGTTCAAGGTCGATGGCCCGAAGGAAAAAGCCAAGCGCGGCATGGAGATGCTGCAGGCCTTGTACGAGATGGCCGACCGGCCGATCGACGCGGCCACGGTGCAGCTGATGCTCGCCGGAGACAGCCGCATGAACGATGCCGACGCCCCGGGCCTGCAGACCCGGCGTGCCGACCTCAAGCCGCGCACACCGAACCAGGCGACCTACCTGGACGCGATCACCGGCCACGACATCACCTTCGGCATCGGCCCGGCCGGCACCGGCAAGACCTATCTGGCTGTGGCCTGCGCGGTCGATGCGCTGCAGCGCAGCGCGGTGCAACGCATCGTGTTGACCCGCCCGGCGGTGGAGGCCGGCGAGCGCCTGGGTTTCCTGCCGGGCGACCTGAACCAGAAGATCGACCCCTACCTGCGTCCGCTGTACGACGCCTTGTATGACCTGATGGGTTTCGACGCGGTGCAAAAGGCGTTCGAGC
>JBFJZP010000977.1:0-1229 GCA_041622095.1 Burkholderiaceae bacterium
CGACCGACAACGAGCACTATCTGGCCATCGAGCAGTTCCTGTTCCAGTACTCCCGCGTCGGTTCGCGCGTCGCGCGCGCCGACCCCCAGCGCGGCATCCGCTATGCAAGCCAGACCGATAACGAACACGCGCGCATCTATCGCGCCATCGCCAAGCGCGACGAACCCGGAGCCGCCGCCGCGGCACAAACCCACATGAACGCGGTCGCCGAACGGATACGCGGTGCCGACCAGCGCTTCTGGGACGATGAGGCGCAAGCCTTTGCCCACCAGATCGTGCGCCAGCAAGGCTTGCTGACACAACGCTGAATTTCCGCCCACCACCCCCCACAGGAGACACACCCATGCCCAGCCTGTTCACACCCGAGCAACGCGCCGCCTACGCGCGCGACGGTTACGTGATCGAGCGATCCTTGTTCGACGGCGAGGAGATCGGCCTGATGCGCGACGCGATCGAGCAGGACCCGGCGCTGCGCGCCAGCCTGTACGACCGCAAGGACGCGGAGGGCAAGTCCACCCGCATGGCGACCTGGAACCATCCGGGCGACAGCGTCTACGGCCTGGCGGCACGCTCCCTGCGCGTCGTCGACACGATGGAGGACATGCTCGGCGGCGAGGTCTACCACTACCACTCCAAACTCACCGCCAAGGAGCCATACGATGGTGGCGCCTGGGAGTGGCACCAGGACTATGGCTACTGGTACCACAACGGCTGCCTGTTTCCCTACATGGGCAGCGCGATGGTGGCCCTGGACCGGGCCAACCGCGAGAACGGCTGCCTGCAGGTGTTGCGCGGCTCGCACCTGGCGGGACGGGTCGACCATGGCGTATTGCCGGGCGAGCAGGTCGGCGCGGACCTGCGCCGGGTCGAGGAGATGAAAAAGCAGCTGGAGCTGGTATATGTCGAACTCGAACCCGGCGACGCCTTGTTCTTCCATGCCAACGTGATGCACCGTTCGGACCAGAACCGCTCGCCCAACCGGCGCTGGACGGTGCTGTTCTGCTACAACGCGGCGCGCAACAATCCCTACATGGAACACCACCATCCGCAATACACGCCGCTGGCCAAGGTGGACGATGACGCGGTGCGCAAGGCCGGCGTGCGCCTGGCGCCCGAAGGCAGCGACCATTTCCGCAAGACCTTCGCCAACCCGCCCGGGCTGACACGGCGATTCTGACAACGCGCACCCCCCTGCCCAGGGCGGCTGGTGCAGGGCGGCAGCCTGGCGC
>JBFJZP010000978.1:0-1226 GCA_041622095.1 Burkholderiaceae bacterium
AACGCCGGCGCGGCGTTGGCCAGCCACCCGGGCGTGGACAAGCTGACCTTCACCGGCTCCACCGAGGTGGGCAAGCAGATCGGCAAGGCGGCCATGGACAACATGACCCGGGTGACCCTGGAGCTGGGCGGCAAGTCGCCGACCATAGTGCTGGCCGATGCCGATCTGCAGCAGGCTGCCGCCGGCGCCGCCAGCGCCATCTTCTTCAACCAGGGCCAAGTGTGCTGCGCCGGCTCGCGCCTGTATGTGCAGCGCAAACACTTCGACAATGTGGTAGCCGACATTGCCGCCATCGCCAACGGCATGAAACTGGGCAACGGCCTCGACCCCAGCGTGCAGATGGGCCCGCTGATCTCCGCCAAGCAGCAGGATCGGGTCACCGGCTACATCAACCTGGGCCGCGAGCTGGGCGCCACCGTCGCCTGCGGCGGCGAGGGCTTCGGCCCCGGCTACTTCGTCCAGCCGACGGTGCTGGTGGACGTCGACCAGCGCCACCGCCTGGTCCAGGAAGAAATCTTCGGCCCGGTGCTGGTGGCCATGCCCTTCGACGATATCGATGAGGTGGTGCGCCTGGCCAACGACAACCCCTACGGCCTGGGCGCCAGCATCTGGTCCAACGACCTCGGCGCGGTGCACCGGATGATTCCGCGCATCCGCTCCGGCTCGGTATGGGTCAACTGCCACAGCGCCCTCGACCCGGCCCTGCCGTTCGGCGGCCACAAGCTGTCCGGCATCGGCCGCGAGATGGGTGCCGCCGCCATCGAGCACTACACCGAACTGAAGACGGTGATGATCAAGTTGTGAGTTTTGCGGGTGGGGTGCCGTCCCGAACGGTGCCCTACCCTTTTTCTTCCGGGCGCGCCAGTCGCGCCCCAACCAACAAGGAAAGCGACATGCCGAAATACCTGATCGAACGCGATATTCCCGGCGCCGGGCAACTCAGCGCGGAGGAACTGCAGGCCATCTCGCAGCGCTCCTGCGCCGTGCTCAACGCCATGGGGCCACGGATCCAGTGGCTGCACAGCTACGTGACGGACGACCGGGTCTACTGCCTGTACATCGCCGCCACCGAGGCCCAGGTGCGCGAACATGCCGCGCAAGGCGGCTTCCCGGTCAACCAGGTGGCCGAAGTGCGCGGCATCATCGACCCCACCACCGCCGGCTGATTCGCCGCTTCGACGACGGGGCGCCGCGCCACGCGAGCGGCCCCGCTACCCCTCCTCCAT
>JBFJZP010000979.1:0-1224 GCA_041622095.1 Burkholderiaceae bacterium
GCTGGGCCTGCCCGATCTGGGCATTTCCGGCCTCGAGGATGTGCTGATCGACGTGCGCCGGATCACCGATGTCTGCGACACCCCGCTGCTGGTCGATGTCGATACCGGCTTCGGCAGTTCCTTCTTCAACGTGGCCCGCACCACCCGCGCGCTGATCAAGGCCGGCGCCGGCGCCATGCACATCGAGGACCAGGTCGGCGCCAAGCGCTGTGGCCACCGGCCGAACAAGGAGATCGTCTCCCAGGCCGAGATGGTCGACCGGATCAGGGCGGCGGTGGATGCCCGCACGGACGAGGATTTCGTGATCATGGCGCGCACCGACGCGCTGGCCGTCGAGGGCCTGGACGCGGCCATCGAGCGGGCCGTGGCCTGCGTCGAGGCCGGCGCCGACATGATCTTCCCCGAGGCGATGACCGAACTGCCCATGTACAAGGCTTTCGCAGAAGCCGTCGGCGTGCCGGTGCTGGCCAATATCACCGAATTCGGCGCCACCCCGCTGTACACGGTGGACGAACTGCGCGAGGTCGGCGTGGGCCTGGTGCTGTATCCGCTGTCGGCCTTCCGCGCCATGAACAAGGCAGCGGAAAACGTATACGGCGCGATTCGCCGCGATGGCACGCAGCAAGCGGTTGTCGACACGATGCAAACCCGGATGGAGCTGTACGACTCCATCAATTATCACGACTACGAGCGCAAGCTGGACGCGCTGTTCGCCCAGGGCAAGCCCTGAGCCACCAGGAGAGAATCGATGAGCGAAGTGCAAAAACCCAAAGCCAAGAAATCCGTCGCCCTGTCCGGCACCGCTGCCGGCAACACCGCCCTGTGCACCGTCGGGCGCAGCGGCAATGACCTGCATTACCGCGGCTACGACATCCTGGATATCGCCACCACCTGCGAATTCGAGGAGATCGCCCATCTGCTGGTCCACGGCAAGCTGCCCAATGCGGCGGAACTGGCCTTCTACAAGACCAAGCTGAAGGCCCTGCGCGGCCTGCCGGCCGCGGTCTGCTCCGCGCTGGAAGCGCTGCCCGCCGCCGCCCACCCGATGGACGTGATGCGCACCGGCGTCTCCGCCCTGGGCTGCGTGCTGCCGGAGAAGGACGACCACAACCATCCGGGCGCGCGCGATATCGCCGACCGCCTGATGGCCAGCCTCGGCTCCATGCTGCTGTACTGGTACCACTACTCGCACAACGGCCGGGTCATCGACGTGGAAACCGACGA